>JAZUBE010000264.1:0-15842 GCA_045638325.1 Eubacteriales bacterium | reverse complement strand
CTCTTAAAAACATAACACTCCCTGACAGTCTTGATTCTCTCGGAAGTTATGCTTTCAATGACTGTACTGCTCTTGAATCTGTAACTATAGGAAATTCCCTCAAAACTATCTCCTACTCTACTTTCTCCGGTTGCACCAACCTCAAATCTGTCGTGTTCGGCGAAAATGTAGAATTAATTGAAGATTATGCCTTCTCCGACTGCCCCGCTCTCACCGATGTATACTTCCTCGGTAATGCTCCCTCCGTTGAGGGCGAGATCAAGGCTGCATGGCATTCACGTCCTGATGCTGAGGGCTTCACCTCCGGCAATGTTTCCGACACTTACATAACCGTAACTATTGACGCAAACGGTGGTAAGACCGTCTTTGCAGACACTACCTCCGCTGCTACCTATACCAAATTCGCTGACGGCGGCAAAATTTCCGCACCTATCGTTCCCGTTCGTGAGGGCTACACATTTGCCGGCTGGTATCTCACCGCTGACGGTTCCGGTAAGAAGTTTGACTTCAACAATGACACCGCAACCGAGGACACTACCCTCTATGCTAAGTGGGAGATCAACACCTATCGTATCTTCTTCGATCCCAGAGGCGGCAGCGTTGCCCTCGGCGGTAAGACCGTTACCTATGGCGAGGCTATCGGTGAGCTTCCCACTCCTACACTTAAGGGAGATAAGTTCGAGGGCTGGTACCCCGGAATGAACAGCTCCGGTCCCAAGTACTCCGCAACCTCCAAGATGCCCGCAAAGGATCTCGTACTTTACGCAGGCTGGGAGAAGACCGACAGCGCAATGACCGTCATCTTTGACACTCACGGCGGAAACTTTATCTCTCCCATAAATGCCATCTCCGGTCAGCCTATCTCTGCACCTGTTGTTCCCACACGTGACGGCTTTGAGTTCGTTGCGTGGTACAAGGATCCTCTATACAATGAAAGATTTGCATTCAACAGTGATGCCATCACCGCTAATACTACTCTCCATGCACTGTGGAAGAGAACACGTCCCGCTGCTCCCGCTGCTGTATATTCCGCAGAGACAACCGCAAACTCTATTACCATCACATGGTCTCCTGTGGCAGGTGCCGAGGGTTACAACATCTATCTGAACGGAATCCTGAAAAATAATGCTCCCGTAACAGATACAAGCTATGTGATCGACGGACTTGAGGCAAATACAAGCTACACCGTAAAGATCACTGCAGTAAATACTTACGGCGAAGGAGATTTCTCCGAGGAATTCGTGTTTACCACTTCCGATGTTGCAATAATGTATGGTGATGTTGATGGAAATAAAAAGGTCAACCTCAACGATGCTTCACTTATGCTCAAGTACATCGCTAAGTGGAAGGTAGAGATCGACACCGATGCCGCAGACGTTAACTGCGACAGCAAGATCAACCTTAACGATGTATCAATGATGCTGAAATACATCGCAAAATGGAACATCGTTCTCGGCAAATAATAAATAATATGATAAAACAGAGCCCTCATCCGAAGGCTCTGTTTTATACTTTTTGGTGTTTTCAGTTCCCAAATACCTCTGAGGCATATCTGACAGTATCCATGGCATCCTTTGCGTATTTATCAGCACCTACCATGTCGGCATATTCTTTGGTCAGAACCGCACCGCCCACTACGATCTTCACCGCAGATTCATCGGCACGAAGCTGTTTTATCGTCTCAGCCATTGCAGGAACGGTAGTAGTCATAAGAGCGCTCAGTCCAACAAGTCCTGCACCGCTTTCAGACACTGCGGAAACGACCATCTCAGGTGGTACATCTTTTCCGAGATCGATCACGTTATATCCGTAATTTTCAAGAAGCACACGGACAATGTTTTTACCGATATCGTGGATATCCCCTTTTACGGTAGCGATCACCACATTACCCTTTGAACCGCCTTCATTTTTCGGGATCCTTGCTTTTGCTTCAGCAAATGCCGCAGTTGCCGCCTCGGCACTCATGAGAAGCTGAGGCAGGAACACGGTCCCTTTCTCAAATCCCTTTCCAACTTCATCAAGAGCAGGAATTATCTCATCGTTTATCACTTCAAGAGGAGATCTTGTAGCAAGTGCCTCTGCTGCAAGATTTCCCGAAAGCTCACGCATGCCTTTGATGATTGCTCCGCGAAGCCCTTCGACATTTGCAGAATTTGCCCCGGCTGTTTTAGCTGTTGTCTGAATCTCCCCCGGCTTCGGAAGTCCCTCTGCAAATGAGATATATTCGGTGAAACCCTCATCCATCCCATTAAGTGCAAGGAAAGAACGATACGCCTTCATCATCTCCACCGAATAAGGATTCATGATCGCTGCACCGAGTCCTCGTGCCAAAGCCATTGTAAAAAATGATGCGGTTACCACCTCACGTGCAGGAAGACCGAATGAAACGTTTGATACGCCGAGACTTACGCCTATACCAAGCTCACGACGTATCAGCTCAATGGAATCAAGAGTGACTTTTGCTGCACGGGGATCAGAGCTTACCGCCATGGCAAGAGGATCGGCTATTATATTCTTTCGACTTATGCCTAATTTCTCCGCATACTCAACGATCTTTCTTGCAACAGCAAGTCTGCCTTCCGCTGTTTCCGGAATACCCGATTCATCGAGAGTCAGTGCAATAACCACTCCGCCGTATTTTTTCACAAGCGGCAGGACTTTTTCCATACTCTCGGCTTTACCGTTCACGGAGTTCACCATAGGTTTACCGTTGTATACACGCATCGCTGCAGCCATCGCCTCAGGATCAGATGTATCGATCTGCAGTGGCAGATCTGTCACTCCCTGAATTTCGGCAATAGCCGAAGACAGCATTTTAACCTCATCTATCTCGGGAAGTCCCGTATTCACATCGAGAACATGGACTCCTTTTTCAGCTTGTGCCACAGCTTCTCCGAGGATGTATGTCATGTTGTTCTCACGGAGTGCGGCTTTCAGCTTTGCCTTTCCCGTAGGATTGATTCGCTCACCGATAAGGATAGGCACATCACCGACCTCCACCGCATGGGTAGCTGAGGACACGACGCATTTTCCCTTATCCGTCACGGGATGCGGCACTATATCCTTTACCGTTTCGGCGGTAAGTCTTATATGTTCGGGAGTAGTTCCGCAGCATCCGCCCACTGCAGATGCACCTGCAAGCACTATCTCCCTCATGTAATTCGCAAATTCAGCAGGCGTTACGTCAAACACGGTAACACCGTTCTCTGTTCTGGGGATACCTGCATTGGGATTTACCACCACCGGCACCGATGCGTTTTCGGCAAACGCCGACATCAATTTCAGCATTGAGTCGGGTCCCAGACCGCAGTTCATTCCGATCGCCGCGACACCCATTCCCTCTGCAAGGGCAATCATCGCCTGCGGATCTGCACCGGTCATAGTTCTGCCGGTGGCATCGTAAACATTGGTTACAACAACAGGAAGATCTGAGCCTTCCTTTGCTCCGAGGATCGCTGCCTTTGTTTCAAGGGAGTCGTTCATTGTCTCTATTATGATAAGATCTGCCCCCGCTGCTTCACCTATACGAGCCATTTCGGTATACGCCGCTACTGCCTCTTCAAAATCAAGATCTCCGAGAGGCTTCAGAAGATGTCCTGTGGGTCCCATATCAAGTGCGGCAAATCTCTCGCCGCAGATTCCGTCAGCCTTCGCTTCCGCAATAGCTTCACGGACTATTCTTATTCCTGCAGATATCACATCCTCTGATGTGATATCTCCGCACGCAGGAAATTTTATTCGGCAACCGCCGAAAGTATTCGCAGTAATGACAGTGCTTCCCGCCTCGATATACTTTCGGTGAACGGATTTTATCCTTTCGGGATGAAGGATATTCCAGGTCTCGGGCACTTCTCCGGGAAGGAGTCCCATTTCCTGAAGCATGGTACCCATACCGCCGTCAAAAAGAATAACTTTGTCACGTGTCAGCGATTTAATGTCAAACATGATGATAATTCCTTTATTTTTTATATATCCCCACTATGGCTGTTACCGATTTTTCGGGGATCATCATTAGGCTTTCTGTAAAATACAGTCCTATACGCTTTTCTGTTTCAAGAATGTCTGCGATCTCTCTTTGTGCAGTAAGCTCAAATCCTCCGTAACCCGGACTGAACCTCGGCTTTATAAACTTACCGGCATTCCTCTGTTCAGATTCAAGCACCGTACACACCTCATCGCACCAGCACTCGATCATAGACGAACCGAGTGCTCCGAGGATTACCGCTTTTGACGGCTCAATCCTTGAATACCGTGATATAAGCCTGTCCGTACCGATACCGAGAGTAGCGGCAAAAACATATGCAGAAGCACACCCATCAAGATTTTTCATGAGAGACTTGCTTTTTGTATGGACATTTCCAACGCTTATCCACTCACCGTCGCGAGTGACCTCAACCTTACAAAAACATGCTTTAGGTTTTGCGGAAGCATAAAGCTCCGGGAGCATATTTTCTGTTACGGATCTAATATCGGGAGCATCTCCGACAACACCCATATATCTCATGGCATCATTAACGGAGACCGCAAGCTCAGTCGGCTCAAAGGCGAGAAGGGTGACGCTCATAGAGCACCACCCTCATTCTTTCCGATAATACAGGAGAGATTCTCCATGATCTTTTCCGCAACGTCCGGCTTATTCATCGAATAAACGTGCACTGCGTTTACCCCGTTTGCAAACAGATCTATGATCTGCTCCGTAGCATAGGCGATACCCGCCTGCTTCATCGCATCGGGATCGTCTCCGAAGCGGTCTACTATCTGTTTGAACCTCTGAGGCAGATATGTTCCCGAGAGCTTACAGATACGTTCGATCTGTGCTCCGTTTGTCACGGGCATGATTCCCGGAATAACGGGAACGGTAATACCCGCTTCTCTTATCTTGTAGAGAAAATTATACAGGATATTGTTATCGAAGAACATCTGGGTGGTAAGGAATTGGCATCCCGCATCCACCTTTTCCCTCAGGTGAAGGATATCTTCTTTCTGGTTATGAGATTCCACATGTCCTTCCGGATAACAGGCACCGCCGATACAAAAATCACCGAATTCCTTTATCTCTGCCACAAGCTCGGAGGCATAAGAATACGTGCGTACGGCATCTTCTTTCCCCTCGGGAATGTCACCTCTCAGTGCAAGAACATTTTCAATTCCCGCCTCCTTCATTTTTGACAGCTGAGCTCTTACCGTATCTTTATCGGAAGAAACACAGGTAAGATGTGCAAGAGACGGAACCCCGTAATTATCCTTGATATTTGAGGCGATGGAAAGAGTATAATCACTTGTACCGCCGCCGGCACCGTAAGTCACACTCATATATGCGGGACGAAGCTTTGCTATCTCCTCTGTGGCGTGCTTTACGGAATCATATTTATCATCAGTCTTGGGAGGAAACACCTCAAACGAAAGCATCGGCTTTCCACTGCCGAAAAGCTCTGTCAGTTTCATACTGAACCTCTGCCTTATTTCTCAGCAGCAGACACGATCGCATCTGCATTCTTTGCGGAAATAACGAGCATTATCGCGCTGTCGTATTCCTTTATAACGTAATTCTCAGCGGCCTTGCATTCCTCGGGATTGTATGCGGAGAGCTTGCTTACAAGTCCCTCAACATATATACTCTTTATAGCCTCCACAGCCTCTGAGATAAGTGCCTTATCGGTACCATCCTTGAATTTCACAACAGCAAAGGTATCCGCAAGCATTCCTTCACACTCGGTAACAACGAAGCTCTCGGTTGCTGCGATAAACTTCTCATCCTCAAGTCCGTATGTGAATATGAGTGTATCCTCACTGTACTCATCCTCGGTAAAGAGGAAGCTCACACCGTCATTATAGAATCCTTTTACACTGTCAACTGTCTTTCTGAGATCTGCAAATTTCTCAGCCGCAGGAGTCTCGCCTTTAGTTTCGGTAGTTGTCTGAGTAGTTTTATTTCCCTCTCCGTCACCGCCTGAGCAAGCCGCAAATGAAAGGCACGCTGCCGCAAGGAGAGCCGCAAGTATTCTTTTTGTATTCATGATGAAACACCTCACTCTTTCAAAGTTATTATTTTGCTTTGTTTGTAAATTCAAGAAGCTGTTTCTCTACAACTTCCATTATAACTACATTTGCACCTGAACGAAGGATCTCTGACTGACTGAACTCATAGCTCCAGTCAAATGTCGACTTGTGGAAGCTATCCTTGAAGAAATGGAGCATAGATACGGAGAATGAGTCACGGTACATATAAAGAGAAGGTGCACCGACATTGAACTTATTCTCATATGAAACATTTTTCAGAGAATCCGCATATCCGTCACTCCACTTGTAACAGTACTGGAACTGACCATGCCAATCATAAGCATCACTTGACAGACGGCTGGTAATCGTTGCGGTCATTCCGCTTTTAAGAGTATACATAGGACCGTAATCGGTAAATCTGCTGTTGCTGTAATGTCCGAAATACCATGCCATATCCTTCATGTATGTCTCTTTTGTGGATATATCGAACTGATTCTTTCCGAGAGTTATGGCACCGGGAACATCCTCATTTATTCTACGCATGATCTCGGTATACGCCACAAATCCGCCATTCTGATTCCAGTGCGTATCGTAGTTGTAGAAAAGATCGTCACCGTATGTTGATCTTGCGGATTTAAGTGTTTCTCTGAGGTCAATGACCTCAACGGTACTGTTAGCCGCCAGGTATTCCACAACAGTATCAGTATTTGTCTTTGCAGCTGCCCTTACACTTTCCGGAACATAATCGGGGTATACGGAGGTTTTATTAGGCGCAATTACAAGGTAGAGTTTGATACCGTTTTCCTTTGCCCATGTGTCTCTGGCATTCATTGATCTTGTGAGCTTATTGAGACGGGCATTATTCATGATAGTCTGTCCCTTATAGTCCTTTATTGCATCGCCGAAGAACAGCATATCATTCTTACCGACATAAATATTAAAGCCCGTCAGAGGACCTGCTCCCTCAACAACAGCACTCACGGGAGTATTACCGTTATTACACTCATCTGATGAGGGTGCTCTGCGCTTATTTTTCAGCTCCTGGACAACAGGCTTCGGTGCTATGAGATAATCGACTGTGATCTGAACCGAACCCTTTCCTCCGCCGAGATCAACTGTTTTTGATACAGAACCCGCAGTAGGAACAGTAATACCGTCAGCCGCATTTACACCGCCGTTTGCGGATGCAAATACACCGAGGAGTACCGCCAGTACTATCACGGCTGAGATGTCCTTTGTGATCTTCTTCTTTTTCTTTATCACAACTACAACCACTGCCGCACCGATCACAGCAGCTGCCGCACAGGGGATTATCCATACAAGGGAGGAAGACTCCTTATCATTCCCATCGGTTGCTTTATCGCTGTCTGTAACGTCGGAAGAACCCTCTACGTCGGGATCGGAGCTAACATCTGCAACTATAGTTTCACTGTCATCTCCCGTTTCACTATGTACAGATTCCGCCTCAGTGTCCTTCTCTGTTTTTTTGTCTGAAGTCTCACCTGATGCAGAAGTCTCGTCAGCCGTTCCGGTCACAGTATCAACAGTAACCGCATCTGTCTCGACAGGCTCCGGAATTACCTGAGAGGGATCGGTATTACCGGTATTCTTCTGAGTAGTCGTAGACTTTGGAGGTTTCTTTGTTGCTGCCGTAGTGTTTGTTGTCGTCTGGCTGTTTCCTTTGTTTGAGGATGATACCTTTGCATATGCGGTAACGGTTTTACCGGGTTCAACAGAGTATACGCTGTCCTCACCGGTTGCACTGCCTATCCCGAAGGAGTCGACCTTGGCACCGCTGCCGGACACGGGAGAAACCTTCACATTGACATTTCCGAGGTAGTATTCACTTACATTCTGAATTTTAATCTCAAGCTGGCCTGAACCTGCATTTTTCGCAGTAATGCTAAGCTCTCCGCTTCCTGCTGCGCCGATGCATACAGCGGCACTCACAAGCACCACCGCAGAAACAAAAAGCGCAAACACTTTTTTTGTGATCTGCATAATGAATTTTCCTTTCGAGGATCATACATAGAATTAACCATTATATATTTTACTATATTTTCCCCTTTAAAACAATAGTAAATATCAATATTTGCTCAATTTATTTCAAAAAAATGTTTTTTTGCGCATTAATTCGGCACTATGCCTATTGTAATGAAGGATATGCTATGTTAAAATAATGGTATCTTAAATAAGCGGAGGATTTTCCCGTGAGAGCTGTAATTTCCGTAATCGGTAAGGATACCGTAGGTATTCTTGCAAAGGTCGCAAATGTATGTGCCGACAATAATATAAATATCGTAGACGTTACACAGTCAGTCCTTCAGGATATGTTCGTAATGGTCATGCTTGCAGAGATCGACAAAATGTCCTGTTCGCTTTCTGCCCTCTCCGAAACACTCGGAAAAATGGGTGGTGAGATGAACCTTGACATCCGTGTAATGCACGAGGACATCTTCAATTCCATGCATAGAATCTGAGAGGGGGCATGATTGATGCTTAATCTTAATGATATCATGGAAACCATATCCATGATCCAAAATGAGAATCTGGATATAAGAACCATAACAATGGGAATATCCCTCCTTGACTGTGCCGACAGCGATATCGATCGTTCTTGCGACAAGGTATATGAAAAGATAACCCGTCTTGCGGGAAATCTTGTACGCACAGGTAATGAGATCGAGGAGACATACGGTATTCCGATCATAAACAAGCGTGTTTCCGTCACTCCCATCTCCATGCTTGTCGCTGTATCCGGCGGTGATCCCGTAAAGTACGCACTTACTCTTGAGCGCGCGGCAAACGAGATCGGTGTAAACTTTATCGGCGGATATTCCGCACTGGTTCACAAGGGCTTTGCCGCAGGCGACCGCGAGCTTATCGACTCCATTCCCGAAGCTCTGTCCGTAACCACAAAGGTATGCTCATCTGTAAACGTAGGTTCAACCAAGGCAGGAATCAACATGGATGCAGTAGGCATGATGGGTAAGGTGATACGCAGAGCTGCAGAAGTTACCGCTGACCGCGACTGTATCGGATGCGCAAAGCTTGTTGTATTCTGCAATGCCCCCGAGGATAACCCTTTTATGGCAGGTGCATTCCACGGAGTCGGAGAACCGGACTGCGTAATAAACGTAGGCGTATCCGGTCCCGGTGTTGTACGTGCTGCTCTTGAAAAATGCCCCGATGGAGATCTCAGCGAGGTTGCAGACACCATCAAGCGTACCGCATTCAAGATCACACGTATGGGTCAGCTTGTCGGTACCGAGGCATCAAAGAGACTCGGTGTCCCCTTCGGAATCGTTGACCTTTCTCTTGCACCTACCCCTGCTGTTGGAGACTCCGTCGCTCATATTCTTGAGGAGATGGGTCTTGAGATCTGCGGAATCCATGGTACTACTGCTGCACTGGCACTTCTGAACGATGCAGTAAAGAAGGGCGGCGTTATGGCTTCCTCCCACGTAGGCGGACTTTCCGGCGCATTTATCCCCGTATCCGAGGATGCGGGAATGATCGATGCGGCACGTTCGGGAGATCTCTCCATCGAAAAGCTTGAGGCTATGACCTCCGTATGTTCCGTAGGACTTGATATGATCGTAGTTCCCGGTGACACTACTGCTGACGTTATCTCTGCCATCATCGCAGACGAGGCAGCTATCGGTATGGTAAACTCCAAGACCACCGCTGTAAGACTTATCCCTGCTATCGGTAAAGACGTTGGTGATGAGCTTGAGTTCGGCGGACTTCTCGGTTCCGGCCCCGTTATGCCTCTCCGTGCAAGACTCAGTCCCGCAAAATTCATTGCCCGCGGCGGACGTATCCCCGCACCTCTTCAGAGTCTTAAGAACTAAAGTATACGGCATTATTTCAAATATACATCAAAGCTCCGACCCCCTATGGTTATCGGAGCTTTTTAGCACAGAAAATTTTTTTGAAAACAATGCAATAAAATCCCATACAGATGGATTATCATTATGAAAGGAGCGTAGGTATGATTCTCTTCACCGTATTAAAACCGATCGATAACACAGCTGACACAGAGCTTATCGACTCATATATAAAAAAGATCGCCGAAGGTGACAAGGAAGCCCTCGGAGATCTTTATCACCACACTAAAGCATCCGTATATTCCTATGCTCTTTCAATGACAAAAAGTACATTTGATGCAGAGGATATCCTTCACGACTGTTACGTAAAGCTTTATTCCTCAGCCGCGGACTACATATCTCAGGGAAAGCCCATGGCGTGGATAATCACCATTGCAAAAAATCTCTGTCTGAAGAAGCTGAACGAAAAGAAACGGTTCACGGAAGAATCTGAAACAGATCCGAAATGTGAGCTTGAATTTTCACCCGACATATCGGAGGACGACCGTATACTCATAAGAGAATGCCTCACAAGACTCTCGGACGAGGAAAGGCATATAGTGGTACTTCATGCTGTATCGGGTTTTCTCCACAGAGAAACGGCAGAGATTCTTGATCTGCCTCTGTCCACTGTAATTTCAAAATATAACAGAGCGATAGCCAAACTCAAAAAATCTTTCATGGGAGGTGTGGAATAATGGGGCATAATACAGAGAATAAATTAAAGACCGCTTTTGAGAATGCAGTACCGGATGTCCTTGACTCCATTCTTGCAGATCTTCCGTGCGATGAGAAAAAAGCAGAGCCGGTAAAAAAACGTCGTGTGCCATACCGGAAACTACTCTCCATAGCCGCAATGCTTGTAATTATTATCGGAAGCATCTTCGGGATATACAAATATCACGACATAACAAACGTAAACTCCACCGTATTTCTCGACGTTAATCCCTCAATTGAAATAAAAGCAAATTCAAGTGAAAAAGTCCTTTCGGTCGTATCAAAGAATTCCGACGGAGACAAGATCATTGAAGGAATGAATTTCAGCGATACGAACCTTGATCTTGCGGTAAACGCCATTGTTTCGTCAATGCAGAAACACGGTTATATAAACGATGTTTCAAACTCTATTCTAATAAGTGTAACCAGCAAAAATGCTGAAAAGAGCTCTGAGTTGAGATCACGTCTTGCAAAGGATGTGGAAAATCAGCTCTGCACCAACGGATTTTCTCCTGCCGTTATCAGCCAGATCGTTGATAACTCATCCATTGAAGAACTTTCAGAGAAGCACGGTATTACTCCCGGTAAAGTTCAGCTTATACAAAAGATAGTCTGTGCAGACGGTAGCTATTCCTTTGATGACCTCACTGCACTCAGCATAAATGAGCTTTGCATTATAGCTGTAGAGCATGGAATCACTCCGGCAGATATAGAACTCATCGGTCATCCCAGTGATAAAGCTTATATCGGTAAAGACAATGCTCTTGATGTTGCCCTTGGGCACGTCAACCTTGACACTGCGGATTCTGTCAAAGCTGAGCTGACTCTCAAGGACGGAGTTATGGTCTATGAGATAAATCTGAATTACTCCGGCAATGATTACGGATTTACAATAAATGCCTCTGACGGAAGTGTTGTAATATTCGAAAACAACGATCGGAAAGAAAACTCAGAAGTCATACCACCTTCGTACGACAATACAACTTCTGCCATCGTCACCACTCCCGCAGAAACTGAGGCACCTTCATCCGAAACACAATCCACGACAAAAAAGCCTGACACAACTACCGAAACGAAGAAAACTCCCGTTGCGGATACAGAACCTCCGGCACCGGATAAGCCCGAGTCTCTTCCCGTGAAATTCACACCGGAGGATGCAAGACTGATCGCCTCAAGACACGCAAAGCTCAACGAAAACACAAAAAATGTTGTGGATTTCACCTGCACCTCATATGTGGATAATGGCACTCCTCTTTATAAAATACGCTTCTACAGTACGAATTTCCGCAAAAATAACGGCACAAGATTCGATTATATCATAAGCGCATACAGCGGTACCGTTATCTCATCAAAGGAAACAGACAGCCCCTATTACATACCTTCATCAAGAGAGGTGTTCGTACCGTATCTCAGAACTGCTAGCTCCGGGAATACAGCATCATACACCTACTACGAATATTCGGGATACAGCCTCAGCTACATCACATCAGGGCTTGATCTCACAAGCACTCCCATGTGCGTGAACAGCTCTGACGGCTGCATACTGAAATTCGATTCAAAGAGTGACATTGACATCCTTCTCAAAATGATAGAGGACGCAAATCTCACCGCTCAGGGAATGGATGGCTATGAGGCACGTGCATTCATCTCCGATCTTTCCCGATACAGCGAAGACTTTTTCACAAAGAAAAGGCTGTATCTTGTCCCTGTAGTAACTGATATAGGTATAAGTGATTTAGGTGTTCATCTGTACTTTGACGATTATGAAAACCGCCTTTCCTTCAATGTAAATGTGCGCTACAGAAACAAAGACTACAATCTTGCGACATACACATTCTTCCTTGTGGAAACAGAAAAAAGCATCTTCCCCGAAAGCACTGCGGAAATGTATTATATCGGTTATCTCGAAGATGCAAACAAAGCCGATGTCACAAAAAAATACCATATGAACGCATATCTGAACGAAACGAAATAATTGAAAGGAGTACACCATGAAAAAGCTTACCCGATTTATCACAGCTGTCCTGTCAGCTATCCTTGTATCTACTCCTGCGATCAACACCGCCATAGCCAACACCCCGGAAACACCCGTACCCGATCCCTGCCGCATCCTTTACTATACGGATACCGAACACACAAAACCCTTTGCCGATTTTGAAAATCTTGATCCCGACACCACTCTGTATTACAAAATAATATGCGATGAGGGTTATTTTTGTAAACGCATGACGGTTTATGCCGACTATGCAGACGAAAAAACGATAAAATTCGGCACAGCCTCCCCCGACATGATAGACCTTGAATACGCACTTCTCGGAGATATAAACGATGACGGTAAAATAACTCTGACAGATGCCACCGATATTCTCCACTACATCGCAAAGAACTATTACCGAACCCGTCCGAATATACTTGCTGCAGACCTGAACGGAGATAAAAAGATAACACTGTTTGACGTATCAATGATACTGAAGCTCATTGCAAAGTGGAATATTGAGCTTTGCGACGGTATTTCCGAAGATTTTGAGTTTTATTGCAAGCTGAATGTTGAAGCTGAAAGCAGAGAAACCTTTATGAATCAAGAACAGTTTTTCTTTGAAACTTCCGTAATAAAGAGTACAGACGGTCTTCTTGATTACATAGATGAGCATTCGGAGATGTACCGTATGGAACAGGTTGACGATACAAACTCCTACAGTTCGACAGAGCTGAAAGAGACATACACTGCCGGTTTCTTTGAAGAAAATGTGCTTGTCATATATGATTTCAGCGAAGCGACCTCCTTTGGAAATCTTTATATCGAACGAACAGGCGATACTCTTGAGCTTGTTATCCCTAACTGTACAGGATACGGCGTTGCTTTTTCTCCTGAGCTGAGGATCCACAAAATGATCCCCATAAAAAAATCACTCGGGCTTGACCTTGACAGCGGGATCTCGCTTACATGGCGTAATGAGTTTAATCTTGTTGCAAAACAGCTTTACAGTTTTGAGATCCGTCCCGTAGATGATGACTACGTCAAAACAAATTACTATGAATAATGAGAAAGGGGCTGTAAAAAGCCCCTTAATTTTTAATTACAAAATACCTGCATTATTTTTCTGTTGAATGTACGGTGAATTTATGATACAATATAATAAATATCATACAAGGAGATCATATATTGTTTAAAAAAATTAAGTTCAGCCGCATATCGCCAATTACAATCCTGATGCTTACTATAGCAGGAATCGTCAATGCTATAGGAATCACATTTTTCCTCACTCCCGTAAAGCTGTACGACAGCGGTATATCGGGAACATCAATGCTTCTGGCACAGATAACACCGGAATATCTCACTCTGTCAGTATTCCTGCTTATCCTGAATATCCCGCTTTTCCTGTACGGACTAAAAAAGCAAGGTAAGCTTTTCACATTTTACGCTATCTACACCATCACGATATATTCTGTCTCTGCGTGGCTCATCACCGATGTGCTTCCCGTAGATGTAAACTTTGCATCTCCCCTTGCGGGAACCGATCTTCTGCTTTGCGCCCTGTTCGGTGGTGTTATTTCCGGAATCGGAAGCGGTCTTGCCATAAGATTCGGTGGTGCCATGGACGGTGTTGAAGTAATGGCTGTAATATTCGCAAAGCGTATCGGAATATCTGTCGGTACATTTGTAATGGGTTACAACCTGCTTTTGTACATTGTCAGCGGAATCATCATAAAAAGCTGGATTCTCCCCCTTTATTCAATAGTTACATACGCAGCCACACTCAAAGTAATCGACTATATTGTTGAAGGTTTTGACCGTGAGAAATGCGCAATGATCGTCACCTCTAAAAAGGACGAGGTCTGTGCAGCCATTTCGGAAAAATTTGAAAGCGGTGTCACAGTTCTTGACGCAAAAGGCGGATATTCCGGAAATGAAATGAATCTCGTTTATTTTGTAGTAAACCGTTTCCAGGTAGTACAGCTTAAAGAGATAGTGCACAAAATCGATCCACGGGCACATATCAGTATATTTGAAGTAGCGGACGTGTTCCATGTCAAATAAAAAAGTGACGGACTTCACAATGAAGTTCGTCACCTTTTTTATTCTCTTCCGAACAGATAATCAAGGGAAACTCCGAGAACCCTTGATATTGCATCTATTTCTATATCGGTAACAGCCCTCTCACCTGTTTCTATCCGTGATACAGACCCACGGCACACATACACAGCCATAAGCTCCAGCTTAACGGAAAGAGTCATCTGGCTCATCCCCAGACGAACACGGGCTTCCTTTACACGCTCACCTATAATGTTTGATTTTTCTGATTCTACAATTCTTTTCATTTTACACCACTTTTGTCTTGATTTTGGACAAAAAATAGTGTATACTAAAAACCGCATATCTATGTCCTGCCAGTAGGACATAGATATGCATTTGAATATTTATTTTCCCTTTATCATATCCCAAGGGGTTATCATTCCGAGAAGCTTTTCGTGTTTGTTCCCGTTTGCTGTAACGAACAAAGCCGCAATACGTCGTTCACGGGGACCTTTTGCGGTAAATCTCTGTTTCAGTCCGCTGAAAGGTGCACTGTCGGACACAAATCCGAAGCATTCGGTCACATGATTCTCAACAGGCAAAAACTCCTCGAAATCCCTGACTTTTGCATCCTTCGGAACTCCGTTCACACCGTATTTTTCGATCATGGAAAATACAGTTCCTACGCTGAACACACCAATAAGATGACCTCTTTCCATCACGGGAACATGAGAATATCCATGCTCCTTCATCTTATGTATCACACTCTCGGCAGAATCATCGGGAATACACGTCGTCAGCCGGCTCGCCGGAGTTGCAATACTCATGGAAACAGGGGGATTTTTTACATCACTAAGTATACGGCGCATAACCTCAACGATCTCATCGGAAGGCTCAAACACAGGCTTTCCGCCGATCTTTGCGTGGTGCGACAGCATATTGCGCATCTCGCGGCAGACATTCAGCTCTTCACGCCATTTTTTACTTTCGTCATCATTGTAGTACCGCATCACGGCACTTCCGGAAAGCTTTTTTCCACCGGAATATTTTACTTCAAGAAGTTCCTCAAGATTCTTATAAAGCTCAAGAAAAATGTCTGAGTTTCTCATTTTATCACCTTTCCGCAAAAGTCTCAGCAATGTAAATTTTATGCAACCTGATTTTAATTAAATAATAACGTACCGCAGGATAATTATAATATTTCCCGGAATTCAGCAGATATTCACTTCAAGCAATATCCG
>JAZUBE010000263.1:0-4796 GCA_045638325.1 Eubacteriales bacterium | reverse complement strand
GCCATCGAGCAGCTTGTGAAGCACGGTACTGCCGAGGATCTCGCAGATGCGGCGGCTCAGGCACTGAATGCAGGACTTGAAGTGGATATGCGTGACGACGTATATCTTGAGCATCTTGAGAAGTGCGTGGAAAATGGAACTGTTTCCATGGATGTTCTCGATGAGGCTGTACGCCGTGTGCTCCGTATCAAGTTCAGACTGGGACTGTTCGATCATCCTTATACCGAGGTTGTCCCCGTTGATTATGAAGAACATTCAAAGCTCAGCCGTGAGATGGCTGACGAGACTGTTGTTCTCCTGAAGAACAACGGTATCCTTCCCCTGAAGAAGTCTGCAAGTGTAGGTATCTACGGATATCTTGCAGGTGATATAAGTCTGTCCCACGGATGTTGGGCAGGTGCTCCCAGCCGTGACCGTATTGTCAAGTTCCCCGATGCAATGGAGAAGATCGCAGGAGAAGAGGGACACGTGGAAGTACACGACGGACATTATCTTGACTCTCTTGTGGCGTGGCCCGGCAATCCCGATGTATGTGTAATGCTTATCGGTCAGGTCCCCTACATGGACGGTGAGAACGCCAACGTGACCAGCCTTGAGCTTTCCGAGGATCAGAAGCTCATTATTGAGAAATGCAGGAAGATGGGCAAGCCCATGGTGGCTGTTATCCGTTCCGGGCGTCCTCTTGCGCTTGAATCTATCGATCACTATTTTGATGCGATCATCTGGGGATGGCACAACGGTACCGATGGTGCAACTTCCCTTGCGGCAGCGATCTATGGTGATCTTAACCCCAACGGTAAGCTTTCAATGACTATCCCGAGAGTGACAGGTCAGGTGCCTCTCTACTATAACCAGACTTCCTCCTGCCGTCACAACGAGGGCTACTACGGCAATGACCGTATCCGTAATTACCGTGACTGTAATGACTCTCCCATGTACCCCTTCGGATTCGGACTTTCCTACACCACCTTTGAATATTCCGATCTCCATGCAGAACGTGCCGAGATCCCCTATGACGAGATCATGGAAGGCGGAGCATTTGAGATCAAGGTAAAAGTAAAGAACTCCGGTGACAGAGAGGGCAAGGAGACAGCACAGTGCTACATTCACGACTGTGTTGCAAAAATCACCCGTCCCATCCGTGAGCTGAAGGGATTTATCAAGGAGAATTATCTCCCCGGTGAGGAGCGTGAACTCACATTCCGTCTCACCAAAGACGAGCTTGGCTATTTCGATAATCACATGACTTATGTGGTCGAGCCCGGTAAGTTCAAGGTATGGGTAGGCGGAAACTGCTATGCTGAGAATGAGATCGAGATTACAATAACGAAATAACAAAAAGGCAGAGCTTCGGCTCTGCCTTTTTTGAGTGAAGAAGTAATAGTGAAAATTGAAGAAGTAAGGTAACTTTTTGCAAAGCGAAAAGCGGATTTTATGATAAGTTGAATCCAGTATCTCCTTACCACTGTATCACTGTAGTAAAACAAACGATTTACCGTTATCACAGTAATCCTGTACCGTCGAATTTAACGAAGTGAAAATTCGACAATCAGACTTTCCCATTCTCAAAAAAATACGCAAGGCAGCGGATGCTGCCTTGCACACTAACAAATACAGTAGCCCTATCCGGCTACACAGTATAAAAGTTTTTGAAGGTTTGGAAACTTTTTTCAAAAAGTTTCCAACAAACCGCCCCTTAGCCTGCGATCATTTCTGATTTTCCACGATAATCTGTGCGATCTCATCACGGAGCTGTTCCATGAGCTTGTAGTCCTCTACAACTGTGGTAACGCCTGTTGTAATATGATGAACGTATCTCATGACAGTCTCACGTCCGACAAGCTCCTCAGCCATTCTCAGATAATCGAAATCATCGAAGGCATCACGTACAACAGTAAGTCTCCATGATGCAACGGGGCCTGTACGTCCGTGCATCTCACCTACATAAAGGAGATTACCGTCACCGTTACCCGGATACTGCGTGGGATTCTGTGCAAGAGCATCCCAATCCGCCTGGGTTGCCCAGTAGAGGAAGCCGTCCACATCATACATGAACTGCTGCCACCAGATAACTCTCGTCATAACTCCCTGATATGTAGTGAAAAGATTCGGGAATGGGAACTGGGGTGTTACGCAGGTGTACCACCAGAGCTCCTTCTCGGGATCATTCTTTATAGCCTGAAGTCTCGGCAGACTCTCTCCGTACTTCGCATATGCCTGACGGGGAGTCCAGAGTCCCTCATAGTAATGATTTCCCTCGTAGTTAGGCATGAATCCGTGTGTTCCGGGAACGAAAATATCAACATAGGGATATATGAAATCAAGCATGTCGATATTGTTCGTCTTATCAGCCATGGAATTCTGGAAAGGAAGGATAATATCAAAATCATCAGTTCCCAGAAGGGACGTCAGATACTCATGCTGATACTTTATACTTGCGGCTCCGGCTTCCCAGGGCTCGTCAACGTAGTAGAAATGTCCCTTCTCAGCCCATACAGGATTGGACTGAACCTTTCTGAATTTCGCAATAACATCGTTCCTGTTGTCAAGCTCGGGTGAGCGCAGATTCTCCCCGCATATCTCGAAAGAGGTGACTCTCGGGTCGCTCATAAGAGCATCAGCTCTTGTATCACGGATATCATAGGGAAGCTGGTATGCGGAAATGTTGTTTTCAACGAGGAATTCGTAATAAAGGGAGTGTGTATAGTGATCGTCACCCTCGTACCATTTACGGTCAAGGCGTCCGAGTGTGGCATAAATGCTGTAACCGCTGAGTCCGAAAGAGGATTTACAGTAAGGCGTGTCGGGAAGTGTGAAATCCCATACCTCCGTGTACACATTCGCACACTTCACTGCCTTGCCTGCGGAGTCTCTTACAGTAAGGGTTGCCTTATAGAGTCCCGCAGGAGTATCCTTGCCCGTCTTTACATTGATGGTGAAGCTTTGATTGGTGAATGCCTTCACCTCAAAGGAATCCGCAAGAGGAAGAAGATGCTCGGGGAAATAATCATCCAGCGCCACAGTCGGCCCGTTTTCTTTAAGTACGGGAGCGTGTACTTCCATCTTGTAATAGTGGTGAATGAATATCTCGCCATTAAGTGTACCCTCACCATACTCATGCTCAAAATCGGACAGCTCCACGGTAAGTCCACTCATATTTGCAGTAGTTGTGATATAGAACTGACACGATTCTGTCTCGTTACGCGCCAGCTTCATCTTGTAGGCATGTTCACCTGTATTTCCGGTTTTGGAGCGTCCTATCTTCAGAAGCGATGAGCTGAAAAACAGATTCATTCTCGCATTCTCAGACGGAGCTGTGAGTTTTTTGTTCTCAAACACCCATCTTACATTACCGAGAGATATGTCATCCCACTTCGCAAGATATTTCATATATTTTGAAACATCGGAAAGATTTACATCTCCGCTTCTGTCAACATCTGCGGCAATGGTGTTTATTCCCGTATCCCACTTTGCAATAAGCTTCAGAATATCGGATACGTCTCTGAGATTCACTCTGCCGTTACGGTCACAGTCACCCCATATCAGTGCCTTTATCGTATCTGAACCCACTCCGACAATGTCATCTGTGGCTACATATGCGGTGGCTCCCTTACCCACAACGGAAACAGAACCCTCAAACTCAGCCTTCAGGTCTCGTACGATCATGGTACCATCGATCATATCAATATATCCCGACTCACGATCAAGCACAAGATGTGACGATTCCTTAAGTACAAGACTCTTTGCCCTTTCTTCAGCAAATGCTGACACAGCACCGCCCGACAGCATGAAAAGCGCAAGAATTGCCGAAAGAATCTTTTTCATAACAGTATACTCCTTTTAAAAATGAGTAGTCATATAGGTTTCCGGAAAACCGCACTTTCCGGCAAGATATACATAATAATATATTAACACATTTTATTTACTTTTGCAACAACAAAATAAATTACAGGTATTGTCGAAAAATGATGACAAATGCTCTTTTGTGTGGTACAATGTAACCGAAACCATTACTTCGGAGGCACATTATGAATTTCCTTGAAGAAAGAATTGTCAGAGACGGCATTGTAAAGCCGGGTAATGTTCTGAAAGTGGACAGCTTTCTGAATCATCAGATGGATATTGAGCTTATGTCCGAGATGGGACGTGAATTCAGACGCCGATTTGCAGACAAGCCTATTACAAAGGTACTGACCATTGAGGCATCGGGCATCGGCATCGCCTGTTTTGTGGCTAAAGAATTCGGTGTACCTATGGTATTTGCAAAAAAATCAAAACCCATAAACATCGACGGCGATATGTATGTGGCTGAGGTTGAATCCTTCACCCACAAGAATAAAAATCAGGTCATCGTATCAAAGAGATTTCTCTCACCTGAGGATCATGTACTCATAATCGACGACTTTCTTGCAAACGGATGCGCTCTGCAGGGGCTTATCTCAATTACAGAATCGGCAGGTGCCACAGTTGAAGGACTTGGTATCGCCATCGAAAAGGGGTTCCAGATCGGCGGCAGAGTTATCCGCAATCTCGGGTATCATCTTGAATCTCTTGCCATTGTGGATGCCATGGATGCGGAAACGGGAGAGATAACCTTCCGATAATGTGACGCATTTTTATAAATGTAAACAATATTGTGCGCTATTGCAAAAAAACACCGCATATGATAAAATATCTGTGTAAATCAACTTCCGGAACAAGGAGAAGAAAATGAAAAAACTTTTGACACTTGCGCTGACAGCGGCAATGCTTCTGTCAAGTGCTGTATCTGTTTTCGCAGATGATGCGGCAGGACT
>JAZUBE010000262.1:0-3200 GCA_045638325.1 Eubacteriales bacterium | reverse complement strand
AAGGTACCGTCACCGCCGATTGCGATAACGCCGTCGATCTCATTGTCTGCACAGCACTTCAGTGCCTTTGCCATTCCCTCGGGAGTCTTGAACTCAAGACATCTGTCGGAGTAAAGGAAAGTACCACCCATAGAGGCGATGTTTGCAACATCCTTACCTGTAAGGGGTACAAGATCATTCTCAAGAAGTCCGGAGTAACCTCTCTTGGAGCCTACTACCTCAACTCCACGTCTGATTGCGGAGTTTACTACCGCACGTACTGCAGCGTTCATTCCGGGTGCGTCGCCACCGGAGGTAAGAACTGCGATTTTTCTAAACTTTGCCATGATATTTACTTCCTTTCTTTTTTGCCGGAGGAAGGACTTTTTGAAAAAAGTCCCTCCTCCGTACCTCCTCCCCAAAAACTTTTGGAAAAGAGGAACGGATTTAGTTTTACTGAATTTAACAAATTGCTTTTCGAAGAAAAGCTGCATCAATGTGCATCAAAGATGCACGCTTCACTTATATATCCCGATCAATACTTGTACACGATAACATTTCCGACCTCGTCGTCTTTTTCGTACTCAGTCGTTTTTACAAGGTTACCGTTTGCATCATATTTGTAAATGAAATAGCCGTACAGCGAACCGTCACCGTAATACTGTGTAAGCTTCACTATATCCCCGTCACCGTTGTACTCATAAACACTGCGCAGAATCACATCGCCGTCAGACGACACCTGATTGCGCTCGGTCACATTGCCGTTCGCATCGCATGTTAACTCAAACACAGCGTCAACTTTCCCATCAGCCGTGTACTTCGTTTCCTTTACGATATTACCATCACGGTTATACTCATACTTCACTGTGGACTTGACATCGTCATCGGCACCATAGGTGATCGTTTCGACCTTTACTGTGCCATCGTACGACGTTTCGTCACGTGATACGAGCTTGTCACGTGAATAGAGAAGCTTTTTTACCTCATTACCGTCAGAATTATATTCATATTCGGTATAACTGATCTCCTCACCCTTTGCATCAGTAGTATTCGTTTTGGTGACATTGCCGTCCTCGTCATACTCGTACTCAATACGGCAGAACAAGTCACCGTGGGAATTATACATATTCGCATTTTTGGGGTTTGCTCCCTCGGGAGCGGGTTCATCCGGAGTTTCAGAGTCGGTAACAACAGTGGTATCCGATGTGGTCTCGGTCACGGGCTTCCCGTTTTCTTTTTCCTCATCCTTGCCGCATCCGCAAAGGCACATCGCAAGAACAAGCCCAATTATTAAAAGCTTTTTCATCCTATAACACCTCCCACAAATCCCGCACCCGATGTTCTGTACACCGCGTATCTGGGGATCTCAAGCATATTTTCAGCCGACGTATAATACGGGCTCTTTGTGGTATATGCAAAATCGAACATTTCGGATGCAACCTTCACCACGGTATCATTGAATCCGCCTGTGGGATATGCCAGAGACTTCACCTCGTACCCCACGATCTCCTCAATGATCCGTTTGGATTCGGCGAGCTGATAGCGTACCTGCTCCTCACCGAGCTTTGACAGATCATAGTGGGATTTTGTATGGCATCCGAATCTTATAAGCCCCGACTCTGCCATTTCACGTATCTGCGCCTCAGTCATATACCCCGGTGTGCCGATAAGATCGGTAACAAGGAAGATAGTCGCCTTGATTCCTCGTTCCTTCAGCATGGGGAATGCAGTGGTGTAGTTGTCCTCATATCCGTCATCAAAGGTGATAACGACGGATGGCTTTGCCGTAAGTCTGTACTCATCGGCAAAAAGACTCACCGCACCCGACTCTGTCACAGAATCAAGCTGCGCCTCAAAATCCGACGGACGCACAAAAAGTCCGTCATATATACTGTAAGGCTCCTCCATAATGAGGTGATACATGAACACCGAGGGTGCATATATTCCCACCTCGGAGTCATGAGGCTCTGTTGGCTCATACTCTTCGGGCAGAGTTACGACAGTAGTCTCGGTAGTCTCAGTTACAGTGGTTTCGGCTTCGGATTCTGTTGTGGCTAAAACCTCAGTCACATCTGACGTTAATGTCTCTGCAGGCGAGGTGATCGTTTCTTCTGTTGTTATCACTGTACCGGAACTTTCTGTTTCTCCGGAGGCAGGTTCACCCCCCCCACCACAGGATACGAGAAACACCAGCGCCGATAAAACAGCTAAAATTTTTTTCATGTTTTTATAAATTTGGTATTCGCCCGCCGTCCCACAAGGGATCGGCGGGGAAAATGTCGTGAGATAGCTTCATCTTTCAGATGAAGTCAGCCGATATACGAATCCGGGCTCAGCCCGGGTCGATATTTGCCTCTCGGTGCTTACCGAGCTGCGTCTACGATAACTGCGAACTTCTCGGGAACGAGAGATGCACCGCCGATAAGGCCGCCGTCAACGTTCTCCTTGGAGAGAAGCTCTTTTGCATTTGCGTCGTTCATGGAACCGCCGTACTGAATGGTCATAGCATCAGCACAAGCCTGTCCGTAAAGACCAGCAACAACGGAACGGATAATAGCGCAAACCTCCTCAGCCTGATCGGGAGTAGCGGTAAGACCTGTACCGATAGCCCATACAGGCTCGTAAGCGATAATAACGTTCTTCAGATCCTCAGCGGAGATACCTGCAAGATCAAGCTTAGTCTGCATGGAAACGATCTCAGCAGTGATACCTGCCTGACGCTCCTCAAGAACCTCACCGAGGCAGAGGATAACCTTAAGACCTGCTGCAAGAGCAGCCTTGGTACGGAGGTTTACAGTCTCATCGGTCTCACCGAAGTACTGTCTTCTCTCGGAGTGACCGATAATAACGTACTCAGCGCCTGCCTCAAGAAGCATTGCAGCAGAGCACTCACCGGTGTAAGCACCGCTCTCCTTGAAGTGTACGTTCTGTGCACCGATCTTTACGTTTGTGCCCTTTGCACCCTCAGCCGCTACAGCAATATCAACGAAGGGTACGCAAAGTACTACTCCGCAGTCTGCATCCTTACAAAGCTCAGCAGTCTTTGCAACAGCCACCGCTGCAGCGGAGGGAGTCATGTTCATCTTCCAGTTTCCTGCGATTATTGTCTTTCTCATGATTATTTGACCTTTCGATATGATCTTATTTGTTGTTGAGACAAGCTATGCCGGGAAGCTCAAGTCCTTCGAGGAATTCGAGGGAAGCGCCGCCGCCTGTGGATA
>JAZUBE010000261.1:0-4162 GCA_045638325.1 Eubacteriales bacterium | reverse complement strand
TGCCGTGCCCGAATTTGTGCTTGATATCGTGACCGATGGAGATGATGCAGGTATTACCGTTCATCTTATCGACGGCATGATGGACTGAGGTGTATCGTGCGATTTGATATTATGACTCTTTTCCCTGATCTTGTGGATTCTGTACTCTCGGAGAGTATTATCGGCCGCGCAAGAGAAGCGGGGATAATAGATGTGCGTGTACACAACATCCGTGATTATACTCAGAATAAACACCGCCGTGTGGATGATACTCCGTATGGTGGAGGACGAGGCATGCTGATGGCGGCTCCGCCTATCTATAACTGTTATGCATCGGTGCTGTCTGATAAGCCTGATGAGATAATCACGGAAGCTCCCGAAAAACCTGATGGCACGTATGTTGTTTATATGTCACCTCGCGGTACTAAATTTGACCAGTCAGTTGCAGAGAGACTTTCATCTCACGACAGACTTTTTATCCTTTGTGGCCATTATGAGGGTGTTGATCAGCGTGTGATCGACGAGATCGTCGACGAGGAGATTTCCATAGGAGATTTTGTACTTACCGGTGGAGAAATCCCTGCATGTATCGTTACTGATGCCGTTGCAAGACTTATTGACGGTGTCCTCCCTCTTCCCGAATGTCACGAGAACGAATCTTTCTCCGACGGACTTCTGGAATATCCGCAGTATACCAGACCTCCTGTGTTCAGAGGACGCGAGGTTCCCGAGGTTCTCATTTCCGGTCATCACGCAAACATTGATAAATGGAGACATGAGCAATCGGTGGAGATCACTGAGGAAAGGCGTCCTGATCTTCTTAAGAAAGATTAGAGCATCCCGTAATATTCAAGAACGCCGTTTGTTATACCTGTGGCAAAAAGTCCCGGGCTGTATGCCATAAGATCAGCATCTCCGGGATTTGTTATAAATCCGAGTTCAAGGAGAACTGCAGGCATTCTTGTTCTTCTAAGTACATATAGATTTGTGCGGACTGTTACACCTCTGTTGCGCAGGCCCGTTACGAAGCTTATTTGTTCGACTATCGCCTCAGCTGCCCTTTCAGCATCACCACCGCGACGGAAAATCAGTCCTTCGGTACCTGAAGCACCTGAAAGTTCTGACGCATTTGTGTGAAGACTCAGAAACAGGTCGGCACCCCACTGATTTGCATCATTTACTCTTGCTGCAAGTGAGGTAGTAGTAGATGTTCCGAGTTGTGTATTGACTGATGGGCGTGAGACACGTGTTTCAAATCCTGCCTCTCTCAGCTCATTTGCTGTAAGTATACCTATTCTCTGCACGAGATCCTGTTCGCGGAATCCGTTACCTTCTGCTCCTGCATTAGGGTTTACGGGATTATGCCCTTGATCAATATATATTTTTGGCATTATTAGCCTCCTTTTTGTATTTGTTATAAGCATATGCGGAAACGAGGCCCGAGGTTACAATGAAAGAAATGCAAAAGCTTCTTAGCCGTGTACGTTATGCGGTACAAAAGTATGATATGATAAAAGAAGGAGATCATATTGCTGTCGGTGTGTCCGGTGGTAAGGATTCTCTTGCGCTTCTTTGTGCTCTGTCCGAGCTTCGTAAATTTTATCCGGAGCATTTTAAGCTTACTGCTGTTATGGTGGATATGGGATTTCATCTTACAGCTGCGGCACCACCACCTCCTGATGTTTCGGGAATTATGGAGCTTTGCCGTAGGCTTAATGTTCCGTTCTACGTTCATCATTCAGAGATTGCAAGAGTTATTTTTGATGTGCGTAAAGAGAAAAACCCCTGCTCACTCTGTGCAAGAATGAGAAGAGGCGTTCTTCATGATGCTGTTAAAGAGATAGGTGCGAATAAGCTTGCTCTCGGCCACCATTTTGACGATGCGGCTGAGACACTCATGCTTAATCTGTTTTTTGAAGGCCGATTCGGTTCTTTTTCGCCTGTGACTCATCTGACGATAAAGGAACTTATAATGATACGTCCCTTTATCTATACACATGAAAAGGATATCAAAACCTTTGCAAAAAAAGCTGCACTTCCCATTGTTGAGAGTCCCTGCCCTGCTGACGGAAATACCGAACGCGCAATTATGAAAGAGTATCTCGGTTCATTTGACAGACGACACAGAGGACTTTACGAGAGACTTGTAGGTGCACTTGAGCGTGGTGAAGTCGATGGCTGGCATGAATAAGTCAATTATATGAATTTGTGAATTCTCCTATTGCTACTGCTGTGGTAAGGGAGAATTCTTTTTGGTATTCGCTGCTTTTAAGCATTGTTGTTTCGTATTCATTAGACAAAAAACCACATTCTATAAGTATTGACGGTACATCGAGCCTGTGAAGAAGAAAAATAGACGAGCCTGATTTTTTTGTACTTCTGTCGTTTTCAGGCTGTAATGCTTCTTTCACCTTTACTTGTACGCTACTTGCAAGTTTGACCGAATCGGGATTGTTTGGCGAGAAATATATCTGTGTTCCGTTGTATTTCGGATCGGGGAACTTGTTCATATGTATACTGACAAATATTGCACCGTCGCCTGTTTCGTTTGTGAACCTCAGTCTGTTTTTCAGATCATATACTTTTTTCTTTCCCGTGTAATCGTGCAGATCCGAATATTTATCATAAAGAAGCGTGTCTGTGTCTCTTGTGAGAACAGCTTTTATTCCGAGCATTTCACATATTATGTAAAGATTCTTTGAGTACCTGAGATTAAGATCTTTTTCAACTGTCCCGTCGGTGGCAACTGCACCGCCATCCTCTCCTCCGTGTCCGGCATCAATCACAATTATCTTTTCTGTCTTCTCGGGTACAGCAGAAACATCTGTGTCTGTAGATGAGATGAATTCTGCAAATGTTTGTCCGAAAACTACTGCAATCGCTGTAAATACACATGATAAGGCTATAAAGGCATCAATGAATTTTCTTGTATTTTTTTCTTTTTTCAAGATATCGTCTCCGTCGTAATTTTTATATCTTATTTATATGTGATATGAATCAATAGTATTACTTTAAAACTGTTGATTTCCGGCGAATTTTGTGGTATCATATAAAATAGGTAATTATAATTTACCGCTATGGCGGTATGGAGGATAAATATGGATGAAATGAATTTTACTGATACTAAGATAGTGTTCAGATCTTCTCTCAGAGGATATAACAAAAATGACGTTAACCTGTTTATTTTAAATTCCAATAAAAAATTTGCAAATGCTGAAAAATCATATATTGCCACTATACGTGATCTCAGGTTTGATATTGATAATGCTAAAGATGAGCTTGATCTTCTTAATCGTCATACTGAAGAACTTGAAAAGAAGCTTATTGATATAGAGACTGAACGAAGTGCTGCAGTGGCTGAACTTGATGAACTGAAAGCTGAGAATGCAGGTCTGATTGAGGAGTGCACTGCCCTCAGACGAGAGCTTGGCGAAAAGGATGTTCAGATAGATGAATACAAAAACAGATCTTCTGTCTCTTCTGCAGAAAAGTATGAATATGAAAGAAAAATAGCCTCTCTTGAAGCAGAGCTTACCGCTACAAAAAATGAGGCTGAGCTGATGCGTCTCAAAGGATTAAAAGAGCAGAATACGTTTAAGCCTTCCGTTACTATGGAGCAGACGGAGACAGTTACTACTGAACTTCTCTACAAGGCTAAAGCAGCATCCGAAGAGATGCTCAGACGTGCCGAGGAAAGTACTGCTGTAATCATGGAAAGAGCTCGTAATGAGGCGGTTTCATGCAGAAGCGATATGCTCTCTGCTACAAAAGAGATAATTACATCTGTATCAGATGAGTTACACAGATCCGTCGATATCTGTATGAATGATTTTGTACGCGGCATACGCAGTGCAAACAATGATTCTTCGCTTATTGCTGATGAAGTTAAGAGATGCGGAGATGATTTCGGAAGGCGTATTGAGCGTCTTCAGTCCGATCTTGATCGTACGATCAGCGAAAAGTTATCTGAATTTGATAGAAAGCACGGACTTTTCAGATGAGTCTGTACGATCCTCGCCTCAAAAAAACTGCTGAAAGCATTGGCGGGAAAATACGCCATATGAGAAATTCACGCAGTCTTACACAGCGTGAGCTTTCTGTTGGTGCTGTCAGCAGAAATATGCTAAGCATGATAGAGTCAGGAAATGCCCTGCCGTCAATTGAAACGCTTCTTCATATATCG
>JAZUBE010000260.1:0-3328 GCA_045638325.1 Eubacteriales bacterium | reverse complement strand
GTACACCGTCATCGGAATCCTTCACCGATACCGAAGCGCATCTGCCAAAACCTCGTGCACTTCCCTCAGACAGTTTCTCCCCTGCAAGAGGTATCTTTTCTTCAAAGGGTACTTTGGCGGTTGTTTTGTAGTAAAGCCCATCTTCTCCGAACAGGATACACCACATTACGGCATCACCTCTGAGCACAGCAAACCCGTCATTCATCGCCGCTTCATTCACCATTATCTCACCGTCGCACATTATGGGACGTGTGCCGGGCCTTTCTCTCAGCTCGCCTGACACACTTCCGGTAATTTTCCCCGAAGCACGGCGCATCGTCTGCACCGCACTTTCAAGAGTCTGTATGCTGA
Organism: Eubacteriales bacterium; assembly: GCA_045638325.1. GTDB lineage: Bacteria > Bacillota > Clostridia > Oscillospirales > CAG-272 > UMGS1312. The sequence goes on along the minus strand of JAZUBE010000260.1, from coordinate 2,977 downwards.
GCTTCTCCATCACAGTCGCATCCTCGCCCGAAGCATCCGTCACCCGTGTTTCTGCGGATATGAGTCTGTCTCCGGTTACGGTAGTACGAAGTCTCGCTCTGAGCGAAAGTTTCCTCGGTCCGGCACAGCGGCAGGTCACATTCTCGGTAGCAGTATCTACTGAAAGTATCGCATCCTCTCCTTCCGTGTTTCTCGCCGTCTGTACAATTGCTGTAAAATCGCAGGTAAGCGGTGCTGCCGTAAGGGATCCGTCATCCCCGAGATACATAACGGTAAAGCAGACTACCCCGCCCTGCTCAACAGTCTCCCCGTTATCGTACCACGATTCGGGAAGCACACGACAAAGTGTCGACACCACCCTTTTTATCTCCGGATAATAATCCGGCAGAGTAAACTCCTCCCCGCATTCCGTCACGGTACTCTGATTTATATGAGGTACCGAGAGCCTGCAGTCCTCAGTTTTTTGCATATCTTTCTTGTCCATAGTAAGACCATCCTTCCCTGTAGTTTATTTCTCGGTGAAATATATGCGGAAAGGCGGGAGGATATGCAAAAACGGAGAGATCGCATTCCTTCATCTTAATAGCTACTTTAATGAGACTTTTATTCTATGTGGTAAATGGTATCATTCTGAAATTCAGAATATCAAAACCTTCGAGAAAAAAGACAAGTCTTTTTTGACAAGGCCTGCGAGGCCTTCCCTATCCCGACAAAGGGGAAACCCCTTTGGAAACCCGGTCCGCTCGCCGTCGCTTCCCTCGGCTCGATACTAAGATACCCGACGGTGGAGCTGATTCCGGTATTTTAGTTTTCATCCGTTTGCGTAAATTTATAGTTTTCATAATGGTGTATCCATTGTTCTCACAAAGATAGTATCATTATATAGTTTGTAAGCTTTTGGGAAGGGAGCGCGAGGGGAACTCTTTTTCTCGAAAAAGGTTCCCCTCGCATATTCATATTAACTAATTAACTTATTCAATCAAAGCTCAATGCCATTCTCAAGGCAGAGTGCACGTGCGCTCTCAACGGAGTCGATACCGGTCTTATTCTTGATAGGAGCGAACTCTCTGTTACGCACTACCTCGAAAGGCAGGCAGGAATCCGCAAGATTGATCATATCAAGAACGAGAGTCTCGAACTTATATCCGTTGGGAGACTCGGGCTTTACGGTCTCACCGTTCTCATCCATGTAGGAGATCTTCTTCTCTACAATGTGGAGAGGCATCTTCTTGTCAGCGATCTCCATAAGCTCATCAAGTCTGAAGAGATAGTTGAGGATAACACCGAAGGAGTATGCGGGCTCACCCTTCTCGTTCATTGTGTTCATAAGCTCATCAGTAAGCTCGTAATACTCAACGATAGAGGGATGACCGTTCTCAAGGCAGATAACACCGACCTTCTCATCGGGAGCGTTCTTCTTAACGCCCTTTGCACCGACAGTCTTTCCGGACTTAATGGTAGCACCCACGAATATGGGATCGGCAATTCTCTGAAGCACGTTGTCAACAGCAAAGGTGTTCAGCCACTCAATACCAAGCTCCTTAGCCTTTTTCGCAAGGCCCGCCTTCGCCATAGAGGAGAACCAGCCGCCGTTTCCGTTGGGGCTTGTGGACATCTTGCAGGGGGACTCCATGAAGATCTTACCGTCGCGGTCAACTGCGGGAGCCATCTCCTGGATGAAGAAGTGAACGTACTCGGGATTGTAACCGAAGAAATTCTTCTCGGTAAGGAATCCTATGGTAGAGTCGTTGTTCTTGTCACTGGTCATGATGAACAGGTGTACCCATGTACCGGTCATACGTACAACGTCAAAAAGGTTCTCGATAAGTCTCTGGAAAATGTACACTTCCTTTGTGAGACCGATATCATACATTCCCTTGGGATTGTCGGAGCCAAGTCTTGTACCCATACCACCTGCGAGAAGCACAGCACCTACTTTACCTGCCTTGATGGCGTCGATTCCTGCAGCGTAAAACTCTACCTTGTTTGCCTCGATCTCAGCAAGTTCCATTGAAGGCAGGGGCTCAATCTTTCCCTTCACTACCTCTTCGTTTCTCTTGGAGTATACCTCAAGCACGGACATATCGGTATCCTCGATCTGGAAAAGAAGTGCAGCCTTATCTGCATCATTAAGAGAATCAAAATGCGCAAGCACATGCTCCTGTCCGTATTTCGCCAGCTTTTCCTTTGCCTCTGTGTAAGTCATGGTATCACCTTTCTATGTGGGAATTGCCTTCCCGGGGCTTTGCCCCGAACCCCACACAAGAAACTTTTTGAATAAAGTTTCTTGCGGATCCTCAAAAACTCTCATACAAGAGCCGTAAGATCACACAAATCCCTATATTTAATTAAATAAATTTCCAATTATAATTTTAGCATAACACAATGCTTTATGTCAACTTATTTTTTCGAAGTATCTGCGTTTTTTTCGCCTTTTTTCTCATCCACGGCATCCTTTACGTCGCTGAGGAACTGTTTCCACTCATTCTCGTTCTCAACGAAGTAAAGAGGACACATTTTTCCCGACACATCATAGTGTCTGATTATGTCTCTCTCGGGATCAAGCCCGAAGCCTGTACAGATGTCACTGCACAGCTTCACAAGAGATCTGTATGTGGGGTACGCAAACACTCCGGTCTCATCCGGATGACAGCATTCTATGGACAGAGTATCACTATTCCGTGTGTTTGAAGCATATGCCACTTCATCCGCAGGGACACATTGCAGCACTTCACCGTCAAGCCCGATTATAAAGTTGCTTGAGGCATATGTAGCCTTTGATTCTGCAAGTCCCGCAAAATAGCTGCGGTTTGCCGCTGCCGATGTACCGGGATTCGCAACGTAATGTACCACTATTCCGTTTACGGCATCCAGCTTTTTACCGGGTCTTGAATACTCATTCACGGGAATAAGATCAACATCCACATAGTCCGGCGCTTTCCAGCCCGTCTCACCGGCTATCACCATGGGAGGCTCA
>JAZUBE010000259.1:0-2355 GCA_045638325.1 Eubacteriales bacterium | reverse complement strand
GTATTACAAAATACAGCGAGCTTGAGGTGCACCTCAAGAAGCTTAATAAAGCTGCGGAGATGCTCCCCGAGATCAGAAAAATGTTCGGTCTTGGCGACAGGGCATTCACGGCAAAAGAAAAAAAAGCTGTCAGCCAGTGGTGCGGTGAGTTTGAGTTTGATCTTGAGATAATCCGCAAGGCTTATGAGATCACCGTAACTAATACGGGCAAGGCATCTCTTCCCTATTGTAATTCTATTCTTGAGAACTGGTACAACGCAGGTTATAAAACCGCCGCTGAGATAGATGCTGCCACCGAGGAATACAAAAATAAAAAAGCTGCCGCAGGTAGCGGAAGCTTTGATACCGATGATTTCTTTGAAGCTGCACTGAAGCGATCTTACGAAATTACGGGAGGTGTGTGATAATGCCTTATAATAATGATAATTTCAAACGTATCGCTGAGGAATTTCAGATGAAGCGCAGACGCGCCGAGGATGATGCGGATAATCGCAGATTCCAAGCAGAGCAGATGATCCCCGAGCTTCGTGAGATTCATCTTCGCCTCGCATCAAACGGTTCTGAGATATTCGGTGCCGCACTTTCCGGAGGCGACATTAACGCAAAGATCGCTCAGATCAAAGAACAAAACGGTGCTCTCCGCCAGAGAAAAGCCGAACTTCTCCGGAATTCAGGATTTCCCGAGGATTTCACCGAGCCTCGTTATGAATGTACGCTCTGCCATGATACAGGTTATCACAATTCAAAAATGTGCAGATGCTTCAAAGAAGCACTTGTACTTGCCGGGATTGAATCATCGGGACTTGGAAAACTGGTACGTACTCAGAGCTTTGACTCATTCTCAACGGATTATTACACCGGAGATTCAAAAATGGCGGTATCGCGGTACTGTAATGCTCTGAGAGACTTCGCCGAAGGATTCTCCGATAGTACCGATACAAGCTGGCTTCTCATGGGAAATACGGGACTTGGAAAAACACATCTTTCCTCTGCAGTTGCAATGACTGTAATAAAGAAGGGATTTGACGTTGTGTACATAACCGCAGGTTCCATGTTCTCGGTTTTCGAGCGTCAAAGATTCGGTGACGGGTTTTCCGGGGACGGTACCGACGAGCATTTCTATGATGCTGATCTTCTCATTATTGATGATCTCGGCACGGAAAATGTGAATCAGTTTACGGTATCATGCCTTTACAACGTGATAAATTCACGTCTTGTTTCGGGACGCTCCACTATTATCAACACAAATCTCACCCGTGAAGAGCTGCGCACAAAATATTCCGATCGCATCACCAGCCGCCTTTTCGGTGAATTTATACCCCTTGTATTCACGGGAAATGATATACGGGCACAAAAGCTCCGTAAATGATCGGTGATTTACCGAATCATACTTGACATACACCGCATTGTCGGTTACAATTAAAACATAATGCAGGTTATATTCCTGCTCAAAGAAAGAGGATAATTATGAAACTTGGAATTATTGTTGAATCTTTCCGTCTTCCCTTCCGCGAGGCTGTAAAAAAGGCAGCTGAGCTTGGCGCTGACGGTATTCAGGTATATGCAACTTATGGTGAGCTTGCATACGATACCATGACCGCTGACAAGATCAAGGAATACAATGCTATCGTTGAGGATGCAGGTCTTGTTATCTCTGCACTCTGCGGTGACTTCGGTACCGGCTTTGCTGATGCCGAGAACAACGCATTCTATGTTGATCGCTCTAAGAGAGTTCTTGAGCTTGCTCTTAAGCTGAACACCAAAGTAGTTACCACTCACATCGGCACTGTTCCCGAGGAAGAGTGTGAGAAGAAGGAGATCATGCGTAAAGCTTGCCGTGAGCTTGCTCTTTACGGTGATTCCATCGGTGCGGCTTTTGCAGTTGAGACAGGTCCCGAGACCGGTAAGATCCTCGGTGACTTCCTTGACAGCCTTGATGCAGGCGGTGTTCGCGTTAACTTCGACCCCGCAAACCTCGTAATGGTTGCCGGTGACAGACCCGAGAACGCTCTCAAGTCTCTTGGTAAGTACATCGTACATACCCACGCAAAGGACGGTATCAAGCTTGACGGAAACCTCCGTAAGGATATCAAGGTTACCATCGGTGAGGAGGCTGTAGGTCACGATCAGCTTCTTGAGATGGGTCACTCATTCCTTGAGTTGCCTCTCGGCGACGGTGACGTAAACTTCGACACCTATCTCCCTGCACTTGCAGCTACCGGATTTGACGGATTCCTCACCATCGAGCGTGAGGTTGGTGAGTCTCCCGAGAAGGATATCCGTCACGCTGTGGATTTCCTCAAGGAAAAGCTTGCTAAGTACAACATCTGATTAAGGATCAGTATGTTACGAGGC
>JAZUBE010000258.1:0-2354 GCA_045638325.1 Eubacteriales bacterium | reverse complement strand
ACTGGGTGTACGTGCCTTCCTTGTCATCCTCGGCATCTCCGGTGACAACGACACTACCCCATCTCATGGTGAGACTTCTCACGTCACCGCGTACGTCTGCGGAATCGGAAATATCCTCAGCGATGATATCAAGCGCACCTGCAAGAGCCGCCTCGGCATCGGGTACGTCGTCGTTTACAAAATCTGCCACCGCATCCTCGATCGAAGGCTCGTAGGAATCTCTCTGCTCTGCGATCAGTGTAGCCAGAGGTTCAAGTCCACGATCTCTTGCAACGGATGCACGGGTCTTTCTCTTGGGACGGAAGGGACGGTAGATGTCCTCAAGGGCTGTGAGAGTCTCTGCCGCCGCAAGAGCCGCCTCAATCTCGGGAGTCAGTTTCTCCTGTGCGGCGATGAGGGCAGTGATCTCAGCACGTCTCGTCTCCATTCCACGGAGATAGTCAAGTCTCTCGGTGAGCTTACGGAGAATTTCGTCATCAAGTCCCCCCGTGACCTCCTTACGGTAACGTGCAATAAAGGGGACAGTCGCACCCTCGTCAAGAAGAGCGATAGTCTTTTCAAGCCGTTCCTCGGAGACTGACAGCTCCTCACTCAAAGTCTTAATAATATCCATCTGTATATTCTCCAATCGTTATTATCTTTCAATTCCTGCAGCATCTGCAAGAGCCTGCACTTCACTCTCGGTCAGCTCACGCCACTCACCGGGTGAGAGTGCGGTATCCTCGGTAAGAGGTCCGAATTTTATTCGTCTGAGAGTTACCACCTCGGTGCCAACGGCAACAAACATTCGCTTTACCTGATGGAATTTCCCCTCGGTGAGCGTTATAACACCTGACAGTCTGCCCTCATCGAACATCACCTCAGAGGGTGCACATTCCTCATCCCCGATGGTGATACCCGAAAGGAATTTCTCCTCGGTGCAGGAAGGTGCGGGTACTGTCAGGGTAAAGCGGTATATCTTTGACACGTGATGCTTCGGTGAGAGGAGCATGTGCGCCATCTCTCCGTCATCGGTGACGAGAAGCACGCCTGTGGTATCACGGTCAAGCCTTCCGCAAGGGAACAGTCCCTTTTTGGAATATTCGGGCGGAAGGAGCTTCATTACGGTGCGGTCTCCCCCTTCGGTGGAGCTGATGTAACCCTCGGGCTTTTCGAGGAGGATGTATGTGAACCGCTTGAAGGTGATAGTCTCCCCGTCAAGGGCGACTGAGGCAGTGTCGGGATCGATATGCTTTGAAGGATCGCGGACAATGCCTCCGTCAACGGCGACTCTGCCACGCTTTACAGCCGCAGATGCCTCTTTTCGGGACAGCTTCCCCGTGTCCGATAAAAATTTATCAAGTCTCATGAATGGTTTTTTATTTGCGGGAAACCCACTTTTTGAAAAAAGCGGGTTTCCCGCACCCTTCCCACAAAAACTTTTATATAAAAACAGTTACATTATATTCTACCACAAAATTGCGGGGATGTAAACAGGGTATGGGAAATATGGCATTGAACAAAAATGTCAAAAAAACTACCGATAATTACATAAGTGTTGGCAAAGGCATAGTTTTTTTGTATTATGATATCATCAAACAAAAGGAGAGTATATTTATGAAAAGATTCATATCATTTGTAACTTCACTTGTAATCGTGGCATCGATGTTTTGTTCTGCGGCAGTATTAAATACAGATGCGGCATCTTATGTTCCCGGTGATGTAAATACAGACGGAAAGGTCACGGTCAGCGATGCTTCCTTCATACTGAGACACATCGCAAAATGGAGCACACCGAATTTTGACAGTACGGCGGCAGATGTGACTGCTGACGGAAACATAAATCTTTCCGATGCAACACTTGTACTCAAATACATAGCCAAGTGGGACGTTGTGTTTCTGAATCAACCGGAGGATCCGGACTTCGGAACAAAGGTATTCGACATCGGAACATATACAGGACGTATGAAGGACGGTGTTCCTCACGGTGAAGGAACCTTTACCTACAATAACGGCAATACATACACAGGTGAATTTTCCGAGGGATATCGACACGGAAAAGGTACAATAACATGGCCGGATGGATCCGTATACACCGGTGATCATTATCAGAACAAGATTCATGGATACGGAACCATCGTATATTCTGACGGTATCGTATATACAGGTCAGTTTACAAATGATAACATAACAGGTCAGGGTACCCTAGTTTTTGCTGACGGTAAAAGATACACCGGAGAATTTCTGAACGGCAAATGCCACGGATATGGTATATACTGCGATATCGAAGGAAATGTTATCTATAGCGGAATGTGGGAAAACGGTAAGTTTATTGGAAATTCCGAGGAGACCACAGAGCCCGAGACTACCGAGCC
>JAZUBE010000257.1:0-12855 GCA_045638325.1 Eubacteriales bacterium | reverse complement strand
AATTCTCGCCGCCGGCGAGAGTTTCGGAGGTTTTTCGCAGGGCGAAAAACGATTTGTATCAGAAATCAGGAAAAATCATGAAGTTCATGAAAGACCGCGGCTTTTATAAGCTGTTCTTTACACTTACATTTACTATTGCTCTGCGGAATGTGATCGTATTCACGGTCAATCTTGCAGACAACATCATGCTCGGCAGCTATGCGGAATCCGCAATGTCGGGCGTTGCCCTTGTGAATCAGATACAGTTTCTTCTGCAGCTTCTGGTGACGGGAGTCTGCGAGGGTGCACAGATATTCATATCACGTGCATGGGGTGCAGGTGACAACGCCACCATAAAGAAGATGGTGAACATGGCACTCAGGTGTGCTGTGGTCGTGGCATCGGTAGTGATGCTTGCCGTTATCATTGCGCCCGAAGGAATACTCGGCCTTCTTGCAACATCTCCCGAATTTGTTGCCGAGGGTGCGTCGTATCAGAAGATAATCAGATTCTGTTATGCCATATTTGCACTGACCATGGCACTTATCGTTGCGAACAACAGCGTTGAGAACGTACGGCTCGGATTTGTCACCTCCGTTGGTGCGCTCATTGTCAATGTGTGCCTTAACTACTGTCTCATCTTCGGAAATTTCGGTTTCCCGGAGATGGGTGCGAGAGGTGCGGCAGTGGCGACATTTACCGCAAGGTGTGTTGAGTGTATTGCCGTTATAATCTACACCTTCCGTATTGATAAAAAGATCGCATTGAAATTCCGTGATCTCAGGGCAAAGATCGATATGTCGCTTTTCAGAGATTATCTGAGAAAGGGTTTTCCGGTATTCTTTTCTGCGATGATCTGGGGAGTTGCAATGACCATTCAGCTCTCAATCCTCGGTCATATGGGAGATTCAGCGATTACGGCGAACAGTATCTCAAACACGCTCTTTCAGATAATCACAGTTGTGACATATGCCTCCGCATCCTGTGCGGCGGTAATGATCTCAAAGGTCATCGGAGAGGGACGAGAGGATTTGGTGAAGCCCTATGCGAGGACTTTCCAGCTTTTGTTCCTCTGTATCGGAGTGGTCACGGCGACGCTGCTTTTCACCTTCAAGGATGTGATACTCCTTGCTTATGGGGATATTTCTCCTGAATCGAGGGAGATGGCACTTGCTTTCATGTCGATTCTGTCTGTGACTGTCATCGGTACGTCATACCAGATGCCCTGCCACACGGGAGTTGTCCGAGGCGGCGGTGACACCTCATTTGTATTCAAGGTGGATTCCATCTTTATGTGGGGGATAGTGCTTCCCGCATCCATCGTTGCGGCATTCGTGCTGAAATGGCCTCCCGAAATAGTATTCTTCATACTTAAATGCGATCAGCTTATAAAATGCCTTGTTGCATTTATAAAAGTCAACAGCTTTAACTGGATCAAAAAGGTCAAGAGCTGATATGGGTATTATCCCATAATTCAATTTCCCGAATAATAAAATGATAATAAATATTTTTTGAAAAGGAGTTATACATATGTTTTGCGAAAAATGCGGTCGGAAGATCAGAGATGATGCTTCATTCTGCGAGGGGTGCGGTGCGCCCGTAGCCGGTAAGGTTGCGCTTCAGCCTCAGGGGCAGGCACAGCCTCAGCAGCAGAGACCTATTCCTCAGGCACCCGAAGCGCCTGCAGCACCTCAGAGACCTATTCCTCAGGCGCCCGAAGCGCCTGCGGCACCTCAGAGACCTATACCTCAGGCACCTGAAGCGCCTGCAGCACCTCAGATATCTATTCCTCAGCCTCCGCAGCCGGAGTTTGACGAGGGGGCTACAAGGCCGCTGTCACCTCAGATGCAGCAGCAGCCTCCCCAGGCACCTCAGGCACCTCAGGCACCTCAGGCACCTCAAGCTCCCCAGCCTCCGCAGCCTCCATTCGGACAGCCTCAGCCTCCTTTCGGAGCGCAGCCTCCGTATGCACAGGCTCCCATGCCTCCCAAAAAGGAGAAGAAGCCCATCCGTATTACAAAAAAGATGGTGGCTATCGGAGTTTCAGCTTTTGTTGCTGTAGCACTGATCGTTACGGGAATCCTTGTATTCCTTGCGCTCAGCAATAATATAAGCATGAATGACTACATCACCGTAAAATCCGTGGGATATGACGGATACGGCGAGACTGAATGTGATATCAACTATGTGAAGCTCGTCAAGGATATCACAGGCAAAGATATGTCGAAATATGCTGACAGATCGGGTCTTGATCTCTCCTATGAGGAGATAAAGGATTCCGCTGCCTTCTTTGCAATTAAGAGTGCTGTCTCCATAGAGACAGTTTATCCCGAAGGCAAGGATGAGGGCACTCTCTCCAACGGTGATGTTGTGAAATATAATGTCACTCTTGATCCTGCTGTGGCAAAATCTTACGACATCGATGTGGAGAATGCCTCTGTAGATCATAAGATCGAAGGACTCGGCGCAGCTCAGAGCTTTAATGTGCTTGATAGCGTCTTTGCCATCTTTGACGGCTACAACGGCTTCGGCAAAGCCGAGCTTATGGGCACAGGCTTTGAAAAGACTGTCGGCTCTCTCAAATTCCGTCAGTCCGGGGATGAGCTTGACCGTGTATATTATACCTATGCCGATGGTATTGAAGACAGTTTCCGTATCTATATTGAGACAGAATCGGATGCTCTTTCAAACGGCGATACCGTAACTATCAAAACAAATGCAGATCCCGAGGATTTTGCAGGATACGGTATCATTCTTGAAGGACTTGAAAAGCAGATCACTGTTTCCGGCCTGAAGGACTCGGAGGTGTTTGATGTCACCATGTTCTTCGACATAGAGGTTGAGGGAATCGACGGTGACGGTTATGCCGAGCTTGTTACAAAGAACTCCGAGACTATTGTCGGATCTATGAAATTCACTACCTCTGTAGATGATCCCGGATATGTCACCTATGTGGATTCCGAGGATTCATATAATTACGGAAGTATCTATGTGTATATTGATAACCGGTACGACCTCTCCAACGGAGATGCTGTTGTGATAATGACAGATGTATCTGAGGATTATCTTGAGGAATACGGTGTAATACTTACAGGTCTGCAGAAAGAGGTTACTGTTTCCGGACTCAGCACATACGTGAAATCTCTGTCAGAGATCAAGGAGTCCGAGCTCTCCGAGCTGTATGCTGAATGTATCCTTGACCTGAAGAACAGAATGTACGATGATTGGGGCGATACGGTCCACGGCTCATGGGACATCTATGAGGATCAGGATATAGGAAACGACCTCGGCGCATACAAAACAATTCTCACCACTCCCAAAAATACAGAAAGCTATGACAAGAATACTCTATGGCTCATTCTGTCTGTAACTCTTGACGATAATACAATGGACACACCTACCAAGTACTACTTCTACTATGAATATGATGATGTAGCAGTGGATCCTTATGGATATATCTCCATTCCTGAGGATTATACTCCCTATAAATCCAACGGATTTGAGGATTATGATGAAATGTACGATTATTATATCAAGAGCTTCAGCCTCAACATTGAGGAATCAAAGTAAAACCGAAACGCCAACGAATTTAAAGAACAAGTCCGTAAAAAACGGACTTGTTCTTTCTTTGATGTGTTTGTGGTCTTGTGAATATGGCTTTATGCTGAGTTTCCTCTTGTGCAATTATTTTACCGGTTCACAAAATGTTTGGTTGCTGTCGAAGGGATCTGATTCTCCCTCTGCCGCTCCTTACTTCGTAGATCACTCGGGTGCGGGACGAAGCTCTTTTCCGCTCACGTGCCCGGTACGGTATTGTAGAACGTGTCAGCCCGGAAGCGATGAGCACAGAGAACCCCCTTTTTAGGAAGGGGGTTCTCACATATCAATATTCCGTTTTATCCAAAAAGATCGCCGACATTATCGCTTTGGTTTGCAGGTTCTGCGTACCACATAATCGGATTCTCATCAAGATCAAGCTCCGCAGGAGCGTAGTGAAAATCATCGTAGGTACAGCTTACAAATATCCACATATTATTCTTTACTGCAAGCTCGTGAAGACGGGTGTATCTCTCTATGAGCAGTGCTCTCTCGTCAGCAGTGCCGTTCACGTACCACGGATTGTAGGCGTAGCATACACCAAGGTAAAGCATTCCCGCCTCCATATGCTCTATCCTCTCTACCTGAACGGAGGTGTCGGCAAGGTCGTACGCCCGCTCGAAAAGATCGCAGAAATAGTCAAAACGAGCGAGCATATCACCCTGATTTATGTGAACCAGAGGAGACGTGCGGTCATAAAACATGGTATAGCAGGCAACATTCTTTCCGAGATTGTCATACTCCATTATATAATCGAAAATAGGGTCTGCCGCATCCCCGTAGTTCAGCCACAGCCATTCGCGTATCATATCAAGGTATGCATCAAAGGATTCGGGAAGCTGCCAGCAGATCTTGTCAAGAAGATACTCTGTCAGTGCTGAGAACTGACTTGCGCTTCCGCCGACAGTGTTGATGATCGCACCAACTCCGTGCTCGGAAAGGTATTTGATATCGTGATATAAGTTAAGTACCACAGGCGCGGGAACGATTGCATTGCCGGAGTGGAAAGGATAGTACCACACGTCCATATTTCCGGGAGTACATACTGCTGCCCATCTTTCAAATCTTTCCGCAAGGCCCTTGTTGGAGGTGTAGCTGGCTTCGGAGCAGTCCTTGCCGTCGATAGTGTGAGCACTGCATACGTCCATATCACCGAGAACGTAGAAGCAGAAAGACACACGCACGTTGTCAAGAGGCATGGTCTTTTTGGGAGGGGTAGAGGTATCAACGTAGGCAAGGATGTTTACGTGAAGATATCCGTACCCGTTGTCCTTCAGGAGCTGTGCAGCTCTGTTGGCGGCACGGACGTAAGATCCCGCACCGCTTCCTTCCTCTGCCACGATCTTTAGACAGTCAATGCACTCGCAATATCCGGTAAGACCGTCGTACTGACCGAGGCTCAGTCCGTAAAAATCACGTCCCGGAACAAGTCCTGCGGTGATCCGGTTCTCCACGTACTTAAGAGTATGCTCGTCGATACGCTCAAGGATCTCCTCGTCGGAGAGACAGGGCTGATCTCCGTTATTCCCCTCGAAGGAGGTACCCGTCCAGTCCACCTGATTGAGGCCGTGACCGGAGTACCAGTTATCCGAGATCCTGTGTTTGTAAGAATAGTAATTGTACTGTCCGGCATGCTCTCCGTTGAGCCGCTTGTAGTAATTGATGTCATCCATGCGGCGGCTGAGAAACAGAGGCTCCTCGGTCCTGTTGATCTCATCGGTGAGATCAATGTGCTCAGCCTCGTACAGATATTCATCACTTGATCCTTCGGCGTCTACCATAGCCTGCAGTACGTTATCAAAGAAACGCCAGCCTATGTCCTCTTCAAGAAGATCATACACTCCGTAGATACATCCCTTGTCACGGCCGCCGAAGACGGTGAGGTTTCCGTCCTCTGCCACCTCGATGCGGAATGCCTCGTTTCCGAGTGCGGGATAATCCACGGTGAGAGTGATAGTCCTTTCGGGCTTTGCCTCAAGTGCCGCAAATTCTGCGTCGGTGTAATAAGGCAGCACAGCACCGCAGGTTTTCTCAATATACATGGAAAGCTGCTCGGCTGCAAAAACAGGCTCCTCGACCCCGCTCTGATTTACGGAATCGTAGATGATAGCGTACTCGGAGATATCGTTTCCGGCAATGGTGAGCCGCTCTACACGGTATCCCTCGCCGTAAGTCTTGTTGTAGGCATCGCTGTTTCCGTATTTCGCAAAATCACGGACAGCACGGTCGATCCCCGCATCAGTCTTGCCGAAGATGAGCACCTCACCGTCCACGGCACGGGTGAAGAATCCTTCATCTTCGAAGTCGGACATGTCAACACCATGCTCAGTGGCAGTCTCTGCATCGCCGATCACGAGAGTGTCGGGCATTTCCTCGAGCCTTTCCTCAAGGAAGTCGGTGTACTTTGAGTCAGTATCATCCGATGCGGTTGCGGATATGGTGGGCTTCTCGGCACAGGACGCAAGAGATGAGAATAGCAGAAATGCCACAAGGATAAAAGAGGTCAGCTTTTTCATGACAATGTACCCTTTCGTAAATAATTACGAATTCAGTATAACATATAATTAAGTAAAATACAAGAAAAAACACGGCGTTTTCATCTGTAATACCTCATTTGACTTATATGTAAAGATTTTTGGAGAAGCGACCGCAAGCGAAGCGATGAGCGAGAGGGAGCACCTTTTTCAAAAAGGTGCTCCCTCGCATATTATTTTACCGGTTCACAAAATGTTCGGATTATCTGTTATCAAAGGAATCCGATTCTCCCTCTGCCGCTATTTCCTTCATATACCACTCGGGTGCGGGGCGAAGCTCTTTTCCGCCACCCACGTGCTCGGTACGGTATGCACCGCCGCACCTCCACATTTCTTCCTCAAGAGTGGGATACATCGTTGCTTTTGTTCTCCAGCCGTAGTAATCGGGATCGTGTCCGCATTCAGCCATTCTTACAAGAAGTCTCTGATACTCCGCTTCAAGCTTTGCAAGCCACAGGACATCGTTTGCCTCGTATGCGTGGAAATAGTCGGTGTACAGATACTGATAGATAACGGTAAGCGAGAGTATCTTTACGCGATGCTCCTTTGCGGAATCATCCGCCATAGCTACAGCTTTTTCAATAAGCTCAACCGCCGCAGGTGACATACTTCTCATATATGCGAAATCATAGTACGGTCTTTTCTCTTTGCTCATAGCCCAGCAGTTGGTACAGATATACCTGTCAAGAGACTCTATCCACATATCGATATATTCAAGGATAAAGTCCGTACCGCTGCCGTATTCCTTATAAAGGATCTCTCTCAGAAGCTCATAGTAATCATCTTTGGTGAACTCACCGCTCATCCGCCAGTTCATTTCAGTCATAAGCTGATGCTCGGCTCTTTTTATGCCGAATCCGATATATTCCGTCTCGTAATAGACACCGGTGATACCCAGCTCCTTGTAATACATCATATCTTCATAAAGCACGTCAATAACGGTGTACTCCTGAATATCATTATAGAGAATATAGGGACGTGCGTATACGTTCTTTGCGACGTCACACCAGCCGCGGAGCCACTCGTCATGATTCTTATTGTTATCGGTAATAAGATAGTCGTCATATGTAGACGGATCGGGCTTTTCCCCGCATTCGGAGCCATCCGCAAAGTGATTCATACAGGAACCGTTGGGGGTAAAGGTAACGTATACCATATCGTGAGCCTTTGTTACTGCAGGTGGCATCTTCGTTGCGAAATATCCGTAAATAAGTATTGCAACGCCGGGATACTTTTCGTTTACCTCTTCGGCAAGACGGTTTGCAAAACGGATCAGAGGTCCTGAGAAGGAACGTTCTTCTGCCATTATATTCAAACAGCTATAACATTGACAGTAGAAATTATTATCCGCCTGAGCAATGTCGATACTGTCTATCTCACAGTTCGGGCCTATGCTCTTGCCCTCAGCCGCGGCTTTATCAAGATACGCCATTACATTATCGTAGGTGGTAATGTATGACGAACCGTCGGGATCATAGCACGCTTGTGACCAGGTACCGTGATCGTAACCGTCCCAACGGTTGTTCTGCATTCCGTGGCTTGCCGGCCCCAGAGCACCGTAGGAGTTCTCGGCATCGGTGGGAGTTCTTCGTGAAGTCGTATAGGGATCTATATCACCGGAAAGATTGTCGTACGCACAGAAATATTTGAACGCAGGAGTTTCGGTCTTGTATATTCCCTCGGGGATGTTTATGTAGTCGGATTCGTTCAGATAGCTTTCGCCGTAGATGAGTCCGTCCCAGCCGCACTCATTCTGCAAAAATCTGTAAACACCGTTCATGCAGCCGCGTGCGACTGCACCCTCGATCACGAGATTTCCCATCTCCTCAAAGTAACGGTAACCGTCGTCCTCAAGTGCGGGATCATCCACCTGACGGAGGATAATGTTGTTTTGGGAGTCACAGTCACCCTCGGCGGTAGGAAGAGTCACGCCGGTGGCTTCCTCTACAAGACTGACAAGCTCTTTTACCGCAAAATCCATATTGGCATTGCGCTTTTCGGGATACACAACGGTGTACTCGGAGATATCGGTGCCGAAAACCTCAAGGCGCTCGATACGCTCACCCTCGTGGAAGGTGATATCGGTAACGGTCTCACTGAGGTCAATAAGATTTGCGTATTTGCGAACACCACGGTCAAGTCCCTCCTCGGTCTTGCCGAAGATGATCACGTCGTCACCAATACGTCTCAGAATATATCCGTCGTCCTCAAAGTTCGACATATCGACAGCAAAGCTCTCGTCGTTACCGATTCCGAGAGTTACGTCGTCGGGAATCACGTCAAGTCTTCCGGTGAGCCACTCGGCATATTTTTCCCCGTCTGAGGATGCGACGGTAATGTTTTCAGATATCACGTTTGGGGCATCCGGTTTTGCGCAGGACGAGATACTGCAGGCTATCATTACGGCTGCAAGAACACAAGTGAGAATATTTCGCAAAGAAATCGTTTTTTTCATAAGCTTCTCCTTGATAGATAGAATGACGATCTTTTACTACGATTATTTTATCACAAATTATATAATATATCAACCTTTTGTGAATAAAATCGGACACGGAAACCGAGACAGGCATACTTCGGCGGAGCGATTTTTGCAATATTGTGTACAGTCTGCTTCGTCTTGCTACGCAGACTGTCGACGGCATCGATACAGCGACTGAACCGGTAACGCCTCAAAAGCCTTATATATAGAGGATTTTGGGAAATCAACCATTAGGTTGACAAGCGAAGCGATGAGCACAAGAGGGAACTTTTTCCCGAAAAAGTTCCCTCTCGCATATTTATTTGCATTTATTCAATTATTTGCGAAGTACTCTTCGACTTTCTCAACTGCATTTGCAGGCTCTGCAAACCACATAATGGGATTCACATCAAGGTCAAGCTCCTCAGGAGCAGATGCACATTCGTCGTAAGATGCTCCCCAGCTCATCGGCAGACGATACTTTGTGCAAAGCTCGTGGAGACGGGTGTATTTCTCGGTAAGCAGAGCGCGCTCCTCCTCGGTGCCGTTCACGTACCAATCCTCGTAAGCGTGGATCACGCCCATATAAAGCATTCCCGCTTCCAGATGCTCGAGTGCCTCCTCCTGAGCAGAGGTGTTTACAAGGGTATGTGCCTTGTCAAACAGATCGCAGAAATAGGTGAAATTCTCAAGCATATCGGACTTTTTCACGTAATTCAGGGGAAGATTATCGTAGTAGAACATCGCATAGCAGTCCGCTTTTTTGCCGATTTCCTCGTACTTGATAAGATATTCGTAAATAAGATCTGCCGCGTCTCCGTAGGTAAGCCACAGCCATTCACGGATCATTTCAAGATATTCCTCATAGGATTCGGGAAGCTCCCAGCAGATACGGTTCAGAAGGTATTCCCCAAGGAAACAGAACTGGCTTGATGAGCCGCAGCATGTATTGATGATTCCGTTAACACCCTTCTCTGAAAGGTATTTAATATCCTCGTACATATTCAGAATGACAGGTGCGGGAGCAATAGCGTTACCGTCCTGGTAAGGATAATACCATACGTCAATGTTGCCGGGTTCAAATAAATCCACCCACTCCTCAAATCTTTCCTTAAGACGCTTGTTGGAGGAAAAACTCTCATCGGAGCATTTCGTACCGTCAATAGTATGGGCACTGCAGCCATCCATATCTCCGAGAATATAGTAGCAGAAGGATACAGTAACATTATCAAGAGGCACAGTTTTTTTCGGAGCCTTGGCCGTTTCTCTGTATGCGAGGAAGTTTACGGTGATGTCCTCATATCCGTTATCCTTCAGAGCCTGTGCCAGATTGTTGGCGGCACGGAGGTAAAGCGCCGATGTGCTTCCTTCTTCATTTATTACTTTTCTGCAGTCCTTACATCCGCAGAAGCCATGTCCGCCGTCAAACTGTCCCACGGTGACTGAGTTATAATCGCGTCCAGGAACATATCCTGAGGCGACAAGTGACTCCAGGTGATTAAGGTAATACTCGTTTATGATCTTCAGATTGTCTTCGTCGGTAAGACAGGGCTGATGATAATACTCCCTTATCATCAGAGGGGAATTTGCGTGAACGACGGAGAGTCCGTGTCCCGAGTACCAGTTTGCGGAGATCTTAGCCTTATATGAGTAATTGTTGTACAGTCTGGCGGCATTATCGGAAGTACCGGTGTAGGAAGTGCTGTATGCTCCTTTGTTACCGTTGTCGCAGTCCATACGGCGGCTGCCGAACAAAGGCTCCTCGGTTCTGTTGATCTCTGCGGTGAGATCAATGTGCTCCGCCTCGTACAGGTACTCGGCTCCCGAACCTTCTCTACGCCAGGCGATGAACTCGTAGATCCCAAGTACATCGTCATAGAAGCGCCATCCGACGTTCTCCTCAAGGAGATCGTACACTCCGTAAATGCAGCCCTTGTTGCGGCCGCCGAAGATGGTGAGATTACCGTCCTCTGCCACCTCAATGCGGAAAGCCTCGTTACCAAGCGCCGGATAGTCCACCGTCAGAGTGATGGTACGGGCAGGTTTTTTATCAAGTGATGCAAATTCCGTATCGCTGTAATAGGGGAGAGTTGCGCCGCAGGTCTTCTCAATGTACATCGAGAGCTGCTCTGCGGCAAATACCGGCTCCTCCGCTCCGCTTTGATTCACGGAATCGTAGATGATGGCGTACTCGGAGATATCGTTACCGGCAATAGTCAGCCGCTTTACACGGTATCCCTTGCCGTAGGTCTTGTCATAGCTTTCAGAGTTGCCGTATTTTACGAAATCGCGCACGGCACGGTCCAGTCCTTCGTCGGTCTTGCCGAGGATGAGCACTTTTCCTTCTTTGGCACGGGTGACAAAGCCATCGTTGGAGAGATCGCTTATATCAACGCCGTACTCAGCGGCACTGTCTTCGTAGCCTATAGCGAGAGCCTTCGGCTTTTCGGTAAGATTTTTCTCAAGAAAATCGACGTACGCTCCGGCGGCATCATCCGATACGAACTCTTTATCGAACGGAGTCTGCTCCTCGGCACAGGCCGAAAGAGATGAGATGAGCAGAATTGCTGCAAGGACAAGGGAGATAAGTTTTTTCATGATACAGTATCCTTTCGGGGATGTCTTTGAGTATAGTATAACATATAATGAAATAAAACGCAATAAAGATATTGGACACATCATCTGTGAAAAATTCAAAAATGATGTGCCCTGCGGGTACGCACCCGCAGGCAAATATCGGCACCGCTTCACCTGAAAGGGAAAGTGGTCACACGACCGATACGGTTTTGGTCAAGTACCGACCAAAACCTGAATACCTATGTGCATATTATTTAATAAGCACCCGCAGGCATACTTCGGTGGAGTGATCTTTTATATAAAGTGCACTGTCAAACGATACACCTTCGATGCAGAGGCATCTTCAGACTGTAATACCGAATTGCCTTTTAAATGAAGCTTTTTGAAGGAGAGACCGCTACGCTTGGAGAGGGAACTTTTTCTCGAAAAAGTTCCCTCTCGCATAATTATTAAATGTGTATTAAATTACTTGCCGGCCTCTAGGGCAGCAACACGGGCAGGTATACAAGGCCTGTGGGTACCTGTGCCGATGAGTCCCATCATCTCTATGCGTGAGCGGGAACGGAGGAGGATCCTGCGAACTGAATGCCGCAACAGCGGCATTCTGGACGGCACTTCGCGTCTTAATTTACCCTTGAGTGGGACACATTAAACATGTGTCACTTGACTCACATTGTAACAAATCGTGCTTGTTTTGTCAAGATTGAATTTAATCGGTGTAAATCGTTCTAAAGTGATAACTATTGATGTTCCAAAAGAAAAACAACAAGAAAATATTTACATCTCCCCAAAATGGTGCTATAATTAATCTACCACACAAAAGGAGCCGTACATTTATGGTGTGTGCGACTTCTGTTGCACACACTTTTTTATTTTAGGGAGGACAAGCAAAATGAAAAAAACATTATCCCTCATCCTCGCCACGCTCATGGTTATGCTCGGCATACCGATGACTGCGACCAAAGTAGATGCGGCGACGGATGGGCATTATACATATACCGTCACCGACGGAGAAGCTACTATTACCGATGTGTCCACATCAATCAGTGGAATCGTGACGGTCCCGGATACGCTTGGCGGGTACCCGGTGACGAGTATTGGTAACTGGGCATTCAACGGCTGTGAAAACCTAATGAGCGTGGTCATCGGTGACGACGTGACGAGCATTGGTAGTAGTGCATTCTCCCAATGCTACAGACTTACGAGCGTGATCATCGGTGACGGCGTGACGAGCATTGGCGAAAGTGCATTCTCCGGCTGCGACAGCCTCACGAGCGTGATCATCGGTGACGGCGTGACAAGCATTGGTGACTGGGCATTCTCCTACTGCGATAGCCTCACGAGTATTAATGTGACCGAAAACAACACGGCATACAAATCCTCAGACGGTGTACTGTTTACAAAAGACGGTAAAACATTGATCCGGTATCCCGAAGGTAAAACAATTACCTCATATACAGTCCCCGACAGCGTTGCAAGTATTTGTGGAAATGCATTCAGCGGTTGCACAAGCCTCACGAGCATCACGATCCCCGACAGCGTGACGAGCATTGGCAACAGAGCATTCGGGGACTGCTCAGGCCTGACGAGTGTGAATATCGGTAGTGGCGTGACGAGCATTGGTAGTAGTGCATTCTGTGGCTGCACAAGCCTCACAAGCATCGCCATCCCCGACAGCGTGACGAGCATTGGTGCTTATGCATTCGAAGG
>JAZUBE010000256.1:0-3060 GCA_045638325.1 Eubacteriales bacterium | reverse complement strand
ATTCGACCACCTACACAGTTGGTAACGGTGCGCCACTTTTCCGTATTTCCAAAAAGATCTTCTATAGTTACGGAAAAAGTGAAGGCATCACCTACTTCAAATGCAGTTACCTCGGGAATTTTGTTTCCCCTTGCAGTGAGGATAAGTCTGTTTGCCTTCATCGAAAGCCTTGTTTCACCGGGATTTGATATCTCGGTAAGAGTAGCAGATATGGTTACTCCATCCTTCACACAATAATCATAGGTGCAATCAAAAGCAAATTCATAAGCATCGGAAAGGCAATATGTTTTTGCATACCCCTTATCGGTGTACAGAACAAGCGCATTATTTTCCGGAAGACGATTGATACCATCCGCTTTTGCTGTGATCCCCTTTGTCTTATTATTTATAACAGTAGTGGTAATTATCTGTCCCAGAAGAGCTTCTCCGTCAGCAGTAATACCGAATGAGTAATGCCCAAGCCCGAAATCCGGCTTTTCCTGAGCCATTCTCATACTTGATACGATCTCACCATCATGCATATTGAAAGCAAACGGGATGGCATATGCCTTTGTTACATTTGCAGGATACGTGTTTCCGTTTTCATCGGTATATCCGAGACTCGGATTACTTACGTAATTACTCTCGTTTCCTTCAACGCGAACATCATAATTATTCGTTCCCCAGAAATCACCGTTTGTTGCAACGAGAACTTTTTTATCAGGCTCTCTTGCATTAAACTTTGCGACCGTATTACTGGTTTTTGACAGAGAACTTAGATATGATCCGCCACCGCAAACATCAAAATACAGATCATCCTGTGATGGATCAAATTCAACAGTGGTAAAAACTTGTTTCTTGTATTTTGAAGTATTCGCAAGAACGTAATCCGTTCTTGTCACTCCGTCATACAAATATGTTACTGTTTTTGATTCTTCTCCGTCAAGAGAAGGTGAGGGATAATATGCATCAATTCCCACCGAGGGAACAATACTGATTGTCACACTTTGTAACGCTATAATTAAAGCAAAGAAAATTTTCGAAAATTTTTTCAAAGCTCTAATCCTCCTTTACCGCTGATTGGCGTTAATTTACACATTACATTATAGCATTCTCAAATATTAAAGTCAACATTTCAAAATATAGACAAAAAGAGCGCACTTCACACGAAGTACGCTCCATTTATTTATCTTATTTTCTAAGCTCGATTCCGAACTCCTCTGAGATCTTTTTAAGGATCTTCTCGATAGCGGTATCGGCCTCAGCATCGCTGAGTGTCTTATCTGCCGCACGGAGTTTTACCTCAAAGGAAAGGCTCTTCTTACCCTCGCCCACCTGAGGACCTCTGTACACGTCAAAGAGCTTTGCAGATTCAAGGATCGCCCCGCCTGCCTTCTTGATAAGAGCCTCAATGGAGCCTGCCTCAAGAGCTTCCTCGCATACGAAGGAGAAGTCTCTCTCAAGTGCGGGATACTTAGGCAGAGGAGTATATCCCATATCGGTATTTCTGAGCTCAAACATCATATCGAAATCAAGCTCAGCCGCAAGAACCCGTACGTTACCGAATCCGTAATTATCGGCAGTCTCGGGATGAAGCTCGCCGAACACACCGACGCACTTGCCGTCTACCATCACGGAAGCACAACGGCCGGGATGGAATGCGCTCTCATCAGAATTAGCCTTGTAGGATACGCCCTTCACAGCCATTCTGTCAAGAAGTGCCTCAATATACCCCTTCATACGATAGAAGCCGAGCTGATCCTTTGCATAGTCCAGAAGTCCCAGAGTGATTCTGCGGGGCTCATCGGGAAGCTCGTCCTCACCCTTAGGAAGATATACAGAACCAAGCTCAAAGAGGAACACATCACGGTTCTTACGGTTATAGTTGAGAGCAAGCACTTCAAGGATAGAAGGAAGTGCGGTAGTTCTCATAACAGATGTATCCTCACCGAGAGGATTCATGATAACAACAGATTTACGGCGACTGTCATCTGCCGCAAGGCGGATCTTGTCGTAATACTTGGGACTGATGAAGGAGAATGTCTCGATCTGGTCTGCACCCATGCCGACGAGAGCCTCCTCAGCATCAAGAGCATACTTCTGCATCTCACTGCGCCCACCCTCGGCAAGACCGGATGAGAAACCTGTAGATACGATAGAGTTGTAGCCGTAGATACGGATAACTTCCTCTGCAACATCGTTCATGCAGCGAACATCGTCACGGAAAGAAGGAACGGTAATGGTATTTCCGTCAACCTTGAAAGCAAGCTTTTCAAGAGTGGACTTCATAAACTCCTCAGACATATCGGTACCAAGGAAGGTGTTGATAGTCTTGGGGCAAAGCTCCATACTGAATGCTTCCTTCTTCTCGGGATAGCAGTCGATAAAGTCTGCAACAACATCACCTGCATCAAGCAGATTTACAAGCTCACAAGCACGCTTCAGAGCAAGCATTGTTCCCTCAGCATCAAGTCCCTTCTCAAATCTGGAAGAAGACTCTGTTCTCATACCGAGAGCCTTTGCACTGCGGCGTACATTTCCGCCGTTGAACACTGCAGACTCGAATACTACCTTAACGGTAGAATCAGAAATTCCGGAGTTTGCACCGCCCATTACACCTGCGAGGGCCACGGGCTTCTTCTCATCTGCAATAACGAGCATTTCTGTATTCAGATTATGCTTTATGTTATCGAGAGTTACGTACTCTTCTTTATCCTCTGCACGGCGTACGATGATGTGCTTACCCTCAAGGCATGCATAATCAAAAGCATGCATGGGCTGACCATACTCAAGCATTACGTAGTTTGTGATATCTACTATGTTATTGATGGGACGCACACCTGATGCACGAAGTCTCATACGAAGCCACAGAGGAGATGGCTTGATACGTACATTCTTTACAACAGCTGCACTGTAGCGGTAGCAAAGATCGGGAGCCTTTATATCAACTTTAATGTGATTCTCAACAGTATCACCGTCATCAATATGCTTTACCTCGGGAGCCTTAACGGTAAATTCACGGTCAAAGGATACAGCAGACTCACGACCGAGACCGATAACGGAAAGACAATCGGGACGGTT
>JAZUBE010000255.1:0-3883 GCA_045638325.1 Eubacteriales bacterium | reverse complement strand
CTTCTCCGTCATCCCAATACCACAGCAGAGAGAATGATGGAGCTTATAAAGGCACCCGATTTCACGGGTGGAGGATATCTTGTATACGACCGCGAGAAGCTTCTTGATATTTACAAAACAGGTCGTGGAAGCTTTACACTTCGTGCGAGATACAACTACGACAAAGCTCAGAATTGCATAGATATAATCCAGATACCTTATTCCACCTCCATTGAGCAGATCATGAATAAGGTCACTGAAATGGTCAAAGAAGGAAAGCTCAAGGAGATCACCGATTTCCGTGATGAGATCGACCTTACGGGATTCAAGCTGACTATCGATCTGAAAAACGGAGTTGATCCCGATGCACTTATGGCGAAGCTCTTTAAGAATACATCCCTTCAGGATAATTTCTCCTGCAACTTTAATGTGCTTATAAACGGAACCCCCAGACAGCTCGGTATCATCGATATTCTGAAAGAGTGGATCGTGTTCCGTGTGGATTGCGTGAGACGTGAGCTTACCTTTGAACTTGGAAAGAAGCGGGACAAGCTCCATCTTCTCCGTGCTCTCGGAAAGATCCTTCTTGATATCGATAAGGCTATAAAGATCATCCGTGAGACAGAGCGTGAGGCGGATGTAGTTCCCCGTCTTATGGAAGGATTCAAGATAGATCAGGTTCAGGCCGAGTATATCGCTGAGATAAAGCTTCGTCACCTTAACCGTGAATATATCATCACAAGAATTAAGGAGATCGAATCCCTCCAGGGTGAGATCGCTGAGCTTGAGGATATCATCAGTGATGAGCTTAAGATAAAGGCGCTTATTATCGGACAGCTTCAGGAGATCAAAAAGAAATACGGTATTCCGAGAAAAACTCTGCTCCTCGATCCTTCTGAGATCGTGCAGGAGGCTGAGTTAAGCGATACTGAGAATTATGAGTGCCGCATTATTCTGACAGAGCAGGGCTACTTCAAGAAGACTACGATGATCTCACTCAAGAGAAGTGAGGAGCATCGCTTCAAAGAAGGGGATCGTATACGCAACAGTTATGATACGGACAACCTTGCGGAGATCATGGTGTTCTCCGATAAGTGCCAGTGTTATAAGGCAAAAGCAGATGATTTTGAGCCCGTGAAAGCGTCACTTCTGGGTGATTTTCTTCCTGCAAAGCTTGGCTTTGACGAGGGAGAGGGTGCACTTATGCTTCACGCATTCAAGGATGTGAGTGAGGATGAGTCGGTAATATTCATCTTCGAGAACGGTAAGGGTGTCAGAGTACCTCTTGATGCGTATCTCACCAAGGGTAACAGACGAAGACTTACCGGCGCATACAGCGATGCATCCC
This sequence comes from Eubacteriales bacterium, assembly GCA_045638325.1. Lineage (GTDB taxonomy): Bacteria > Bacillota > Clostridia > Oscillospirales > CAG-272 > UMGS1312. The sequence goes on along the minus strand of JAZUBE010000255.1, from coordinate 2,556 downwards.
CCATTGTGGGAATCATTTACGAAAAAGAGGCGAAGGATCTTCTTATCCGCAGTACGGATGGAAGAGCTATCCTCATAAAATCATCGATCATTCCGAGAAAGACTACAAGAACTGCCTCCGGAGTTCAGCTTATGACTCTGAAGAAAGGGCATAAGGTCGACAGCGTGCTTACGGGAGACGATATTCAGGGCGCGGGCGATATCAGTAAATGCAGAAAAATAAAGATCCCCGCATCAGGTTCCCCCATAACTCCCGGTGACGGAGGACAAATAGGATTTGGCGAATAATGTCTTTGCCCGGAAAGGAAATTATATGAAAAAACTTAAGAAAATGAAGATAGCTGCAGTTCTTGCAGCAGTTGCTGTGGCGGCAAGCATAACAGTTTATGCGGCTTACGACAGCGGAAGCGATCCTCTTATTTCGCTCAGCTATCTCACCGATGTTTTCAAGCCTCAGATAAGAGAAGAACTTGAGGATGAGCTTGTTGACTCGGTAAAGGATGACCTGAAGGCTCAGCTGAAGACAGAGGTGGCAAACGATATCAGAAACTCCGTGAAAGGGGAGATCGAAACCTCTCTGAGAGAGTCTCTTTCAAAGGAAATATATAATAAAGTATCAGAGGATTATGCGGCTACTGTCGATGCACTGCAGAAGCAGATAGACGCACTGTCAAATGAGTACGCATATATTGAGCTTAAGGCAGATCAGAGGCTTACTGCTACTGCTGCTTGTGAGATAGTAGTTCTCACAGGTCCTGCATCAGTAAGATGCTCTGCCGTGAATAAAGGTATCGTTGATTGTACGGACGGAATTATACTCTATGAAGGCCAGACAGCACCGCTGAATCACAAGCTTCTCGTTCCCGAAAACGGTGACGGAAGAGGAATTACCGCAAACGGTGCGGTACAGCTCCTTGTAAAGGGAGGCTACAGCATTGCAGGATAAGAAGAAAAAGAACAGCGCGGACAGGAGAAGCGGCTTTGCTCGGTTAATGAGTCTTGTTCTCGTTATCCTGATGCTTCTCGGCGTAGCCTCAACTCTTCTTTTCATGCTTATACTGCCCGGATCTGTCGCAGAAGCGGCAGAGTATACCGAGCCTGTAATGAGTATAGGCATACAGTACGGAGATACTGCCGCAAGCAGTTTTCGTACATACTCCGATACGGGATATACTATAATAAGCCAAAATCCCGATGGGGAAAGAGACGCCATAAAGTTCGGAAATATTACGGATAAGACTGTGGTGGTAGTGCCTCAGGCGAATCTTAAACCATCAGGTACCGGGTTTGCTGTGGCATCATCAGGTATTACCGTCGGAGGTTATCGTGTTGATCTTGCAACCGATTTTCCGGGCTATGATTCCGCTGTGGCAAAAGCCGATGAGCTCAGAGGTGCGGTATCTGCAAAGGGTTATCAGATCTTTGCGGCGTATATCGGCGGGAAATTCAAGGTCAGAGTGGGATGTTTTGCGAGTCAGGCAGATGCTGACGCCGCAAAAGCGGATATTGAGGCTATGACCGGTACTGCTTCAACCATAAATGCACCTCTCTCAAATGCTATGAGTATACTCACCACTACTGGACAGGTGAAATTCGAGTATGAAAATACATCTTCACGAAATCTCGGAATCAGACCTGCCGGTACAGGTGAGGTGTATATGCGCGCTGACAATAATTATATTTATGAAGGCGCATTTATGTACAAAAGATCGGGAAATCTTATTACCGTAATAAATATGATCGGGCTGGAGACGTACATAGAAGGAGTTTTACCTTATGAGATCAGCTCGTCGTGGCATATAGAAGCGCAAAAGGCATTCGCCATTGCCGCAAGATCATATGCCGTGGGCAATTTCAGAAAACACTATGTGTCCTATGGGTTCGATCTTTGCTGTACGACAAACTGTCAGGTGTACAGAGGTGCCGGCGGAGTAAATGATAAAGTAAAATCAGCCGTTGCCGCAACTGCAGGAAAGGTGCTTGTTTCAGAGCTGAACGGAAAGATCGCCACGCTTTACTATTCTTCAAGTACCGGAGGCTGTACTGTAAGTGCAGAAGATTGCTGGGGTGGAACAAGTGCACCGTATCTTACTGCGATCAGCACTCCATGGGAGAGATATGCTGATTACGGAAATGGTCTCTGGACTACGGAAGTATCTCCGACCGAGCTTTGCGAATATCTCAGATCAAAGGGGTATACTACTCTTACCGGCAGTATTGCATCCGTTGAGATCGTAGCGACTGCCAAAAATTCAACTTATGTAAAATCGCTGAAGGTAACCGATGTATCGGGACACAGTGTTACGATAACAAATTCGGATAAGGTGAGAACGTCTCTTTCAAAATATCTGAACAGTGCGAATTTCGTTGTCGGTCGAGGAAGTGTGGCATATACTGTAACAAAGGCTGCTGCAGGGACTACGACTCTGCCGTACAGTGCAGTGGATCTGTCATCGGCTTACGTGATGACCGGAGGAGGAAAGGTACTGTCGTCTGCAGGGGCGTCTACATATGTGCTGAACAGTGCAGGTAAGAGTACCGTCGGTTCCGGTATAGG
>JAZUBE010000254.1:0-2807 GCA_045638325.1 Eubacteriales bacterium | reverse complement strand
GGCAAAACTTTCTCCGCTTCTGACCATATCCTTAGAAGCTCTTGCGCCGGCGATAAGTTCAAGACTGTCGATAAGAATTGATTTTCCCGCACCTGTTTCACCTGTAAGAACTGTAAAGCCCTTGGCAAATTCGATGTTTACACTTTTAGCTACAGCAACATTTCTGATGGATAATGCTCTGAGCATATTATCGCCTCCTTACAGTCCGACTGATTTTGCAATCTGCTCGGAGAAAGATTTTGCGGATTCATCGTTTTTTGTGACAACAATGATAGTATCATCACCTGCGACACAACCGAGAACCTCGTCATATTTTCCGGAATCGATTCCTGCAGCAACGGCATTTGCAAGACCCGGATATGTTTTAAGAACAACGGTATTACAGGCGAAATTTATACTTCGTACGGAACGGGTAATAGTATCACCGTACACAGCGTGGTGATCAAGTGAATCGTCTTTTGGCATGGAATAAGCATATCTGCCTTCGCTGTTAAGTGACTTTGTGATATTCAGTTCTCTTATATCTCTTGATATCGTTGCCTGTGTGACGATATAACCACTCTGATTAAGATGAAGTATAAGATCATCCTGAGTTTCAATGCTGTTATTACGGATGATCCGCATTATTTCTTTTTGTCTGTCGGATTTCATCTTTTGATCCCCTTATGACATTTTTTCATGTAGTATTTCGAGAAAACTGCGGTTACGCAGTCTCACGAGTTTTGCGCTTGTTTCTGATTTTTTTATCTGTATCCTGTCATTTTGCAATATCTGGAAGATATCAGCACCGTCAACGGTGAGATATATATTGTTTTCACGGCAAGAAACAGAACAGATTTCTATGTTAGTACGGCTGCTGTAGATAACAGGCCGTTGATTCAGCGTAAAAGGACATATAGGAGTCGTAATAATACATTCAAGAGATGGATCGGCTATAGGACCTCCTGCGGATAATGAATAAGCAGTGGAACCTGTAGGCGTCGCAATAATGATACCGTCAGCCCTTGCGGACTGTACCTGCACTCCGTCACTGTAAAGATCATATTTGAAAAGTCGCGACACAGGACCGTTTGCAAGAACTATTTCATTCAAGGCAGGAAGCTCAGGTGATATTGTATTACCTTCTCTATGAATAAGAACATCGAGCATCATTCTCTCATCTATGCGGAATTCACCCCGGATGACCTTTTCCATAAGTTCAAACTCATCGGGAGAGAGCTCCGCAAGATAACCGAGAGTTCCTGTGTTGACACCAAGTACGGGTGTACCGTATGGTGAGAACTCTCTTGCTGCTTTGATTATTGTTCCGTCTCCTCCGAAAGCTATTACAAGATCTGATACGCTGTATTCTTCATCTCCGGAAACATACTCTGCGATATCGCAGAATAAATTATCATCATCTTTTGAAGTTATAATACGGCATCCAAACGATCTGACAGTTTGGAGAAAATTTTGTATTTTTTCAATATCTTCGATTTTGGGAGGTCTGTATCTAACAGATATAACATTTATCATGAGCACACCTCACATACGATTTTTTCAAATTCCGCAGAGGACAGGCCATCTCCCGATTTTCTGAGATATATGAGAAATTCGGTATTGCCGTCACCACCCGTAACTGGGGATATTGTAAGTCCGAGAATGGAGAAACCGCATTCTCGTGCGTGCGTAGCTACTTTGTTAATTGCAAAAACATGATGTTTCTTATTTTTTATGATTCCCTTTTTGTTAAGGGCTGAGTTACCGCATTCGAACTGCGGTTTTATAAGACCGATGTATATACCATCGGCACCAAGAATGGAATAAGCCGGTGCGAGGATAAGAGTTTGTGATATAAAAGACACGTCTGTAACAGCGATATCTGCTGAAAAACCTACTGTATCCGGTGAAAGTCCACGAGCGTTGAAGCCTTCGAGAGAACGGACACGATGGTCATTTCTGAGAGACTCATCAAGCTGATCGTGTCCCGAATCAACTGCAAGAACGATAGATGCACCGTGCTGCAGGAGGCAATCTGTGAATCCTCCGGTGGATGCGCCGATATCGACAGCAGACATTCCGGTTACGTCTATTCCAAAATATTTCAGTGCATGATCGAGCTTTACACCGCCCCTGCCCACAAATCCGTGAGTTTTTCCGAGAAGCATTACATCGTCATTGTCGGACACTGCAAGCGAAGCTTTTACGGAAGTAATTCCGTTTACGGAAACAAGTCCGGCTTTGATATATTCAGCCGCTTGACTGCGGCTTTTTGTCATACCAGATTCGGTCAAATATACATCAAGACGCATCAGTTGTTCCTTTTACAAAGATAAAGAGCAAGTGCGGCAAGTGATTCGCTTCCGGGAATATCCTTTATGGAATCGATAGCCTTATCGGTAAGTGCTGTATATTCATTGATTGCATCTTCAACACTCATATAAGCAAGAGATGTGTGTTTGTTATTTTTTGAATCACTTCCGACAGGTTTTCCGATTACAGCCTCATCACCGCATACATCGAGAACATCGTCCTGTATCTGGAACGCAAGACCGAGCATAAGACCGTATTTTTTCAGCTTTTCAACGATTTTTGCGTCGGGAGTTGGAGTAGAGGCAAAATATCCTGCAAACAGAGATGCACAGATAAGTGCGCCTGTTTTGAGATTATACATACGACACAGTTCATTATAAGATCCTGCGTTTCCGCCGAGATCGATCTCCTGACCGCCTGCCATTCCGAGAACACCTGAAAGTCTTCCGTATTCTGCAGCGGTAAGTGCGGCAGAACGTCCGTCGACATTATTGTTCCCTGCGGTTACCTCAAAA
>JAZUBE010000253.1:0-5622 GCA_045638325.1 Eubacteriales bacterium | reverse complement strand
CGCTGCTGCGCCGAGTGCCGCCGCAACTCTGTCCCGAAGTTCTGCTGCAGCAGCCCTTGTGAATGTCACAACGAGCATTCTCGATATATCAGCACGGGTATCTTCACCGGTAATAAGGCGGATTATTCTCTCCGTAAGAGTGGCAGTCTTGCCCGATCCTGCAGCCGCAGACACGAGAAGGTTTTTGCCTCTGTATTCAATTGCAGAGAGCTGAGCGCTTGTCCATTTTCTCTCAGCCACCATCACCACTCCTTTCCGTCAGCACTTCCGCCTTTACGGCACACGGGAAAATATGCGCAGAAATCACAGGGAAGACGGTCACCGTGCTTCTTCGGCACAGCTCCCGCAAATCCGCCCGTCATCTTCTCGCCGATCTCTTTGATCACATCGGCAATATCAACATAAAGCTTTCCGAAATGCTCCATATCCGCAAGGCTGTCGGTTTTTTTGATCTCTCCGTCCTTATCCAGCCGTACGGGAGCATATTTTCCGGAGAATTCCTTATCCATCGCTTCGATTATATGCCTGTCGGACAGCACAAGTCCCGTACGTGACACATTCTTAACCGCAAGTCTGAACCCCTCGTCTCCGTCTACAATGCCATCCGATGCTGTTTCACCCGGTCTTGCACTGAAGTAAAGCGCACCTGCGGGGATTATCTCACCCGAACCTCCCGTAAGAGCATCTCTGAATTCACCGGGAGGACTTTTCCACACAGTAAACAAATAAAGAAGAAGCTGAAGGTTAAGTCCCTTGTAGATATCGGAAAGACTGAACTCTTTTTTACCCGTCTTATAGTCCACCACTCTCACATAAGTGCATCCATCCTCACGGTAAACATCGATACGGTCTATCACGCCCTTCATCCGTATCTCCGTACCGTCAGAAAGGCGGAATACCGGTGACGGCACACTTCCCGCATCTCTGTCACCCACATTCTGCTCAAAACGCCACGGTCTGAAAAGTCCCTGTGTGAATTCCTCATTCAGTGAACGGATGAATACCCCGATACTTCGTCTGAGCTTCGCAAAAAGGAACTTCTGTCTGCCCGTAGCTGTGCCCATATTCCACATACGGCTGAGATTTTTCTCAAATATCCGATCACATATCTCACGCTCCGTATCCTCGGGAATGGGGAATTCCATATCTCTGACTTCCGCAAAATACTCCTCAAGTATCTTGTGGACAAAGCTTCCCGTATCACTGTACTCAAGACGCCCGTCCGCATCCTCCTCAAGTCTCAGGGTATACGCCGCCGAATAACTGAAGGGGCACTCTGCGTATTTTTCTATCTTCGACTGGGTAAAGGTAACTTCGGTACCGTTTATTTGCTTCATTATGTTACGGTCGATCTGCTCCGTGGCAGAATCAGCCGCACTTATCTCTGAATATTCGGGAAGGTTTGTTCTTGCATACTCACCCACCGCAGAATCACGGCGTACAAATCTTCTGAGATCTGACGTTACCCATACAGATTCCATTGGATCATCGGGATCGTATTCTTTTATTGGCATATCCCCGAGAAGGCTCTTTATTCTTGAAACGCCCATAGACGGCGCACCTGCACTTGCAGGAATAAGCACCGTCACACTCTCGGATGCGGCACACACAGATCTGTAAAACCAGAAAAGCTCCATTCCCTCGGGATTTCTGAAATTATCCGAAAGCTCTATACCGTACCCTTCAAGCATAACTCTGTCCGTATCGGTGAGCACATCATCCGACGGTGCATTTCCGGGGAATTCTCCGTCTGTAGCACCGAGGATTATCACATGACGGGGATTCTCCGTTCTCATCATATGCGCAGATCCGAGAGCAACCTCATCGATTCCCGTAGGAATAGTTCCCGAATCGGTCGCCGCTATTATCTGTCTGAGCATAGCGTGGAAGCTCTCCGCATCTCCTGCAGCATCGGGGATAGTCGTGGCAAGAGTATCAAGCACACTCATAAGAGCGTCCCAAAGTCTGAGAGTCTCTGCAGACTCGGTAACATACCAAGCTCTTTTAGATTTCCCGCAAGCTCTGAGATCGCTTCAGGAACGCCGAGAGTAGTGAGAAGCTTATAAAGTGCCACGGCGCATTTATCTGCACGTGCACCGCCACCTTCAAACACCTCACTGAATTCGGATAAAGGATCGCAAAGCTTCCGCCTTGCGCTGTTCACGCTCTCAAGAATATCCGACGAAAGCTTGTCTGATACCTTTCTGTAACCGAATGGGCTCATTCCCCAGTCGTCCTCACAAAAGGCCCTCTTTCCCCTCATACGCCACATTTTTATGTATTTTTCAAAACGGTCACATTCCGTGGGAGATAAAGGCAGAAGTCCGGTTTTCACTATGGTAATGATATCTTCACGACGCCAGCCATATGCCACGATCCTCAGTGCCGCAAGTATCAGCTTTGCCGCCGCAGAACCCTCCAGCGCCCTTCTTCTTGAAGTGTAGTGCGGTATTCCTCTTGCCTGCAGTGCCGCATCTGTGATACCCTCAAGGGATTCAATATTTCTTGCGATCACCGCAATCTCGGAATACCTCGCCCCATTTCGTACCAGCTCACATATCTTAGCCGCCGCCGCATCTCCTTCAATGTACCGGTCTTTCACCGAAACGAGAGTTACCCCGTCAGCGGGAACATCGGATGATGCGGTACTGAAATTCCAAATTTCCCTTTCAATATGAGCAAGAGACGGTACACTGAATCTTTTCTGCTCCGTAAGGGACACGATCTCATATCCGCCAAACTCCTGTGCCATTGCACACATTTTACCGAAATACTCACGAATATGGAGAAACTGAGGCTCCTTTGTATCCTCCGCAGGACAGGCAAAGGTGATAACCACTTCATCCGCATCTCTCATTGCCGCACAAAGTGTATCTCTTTGAGCCGGAGTAACTGAATAAAAGCTGTCGACAAAAACACGTTTGCCCTTAAAAAAACCTCGTTCAAGAACGGTATCTGCAGTACGGTCGGGAAGTTCTTCGGAATCATCAAAGCTACCTCTCAGAAGTTCCTCATACGCCGCATATATCACGGAAATATCCGAAAGCTTTTTGGAGAGAAGTATCTCCGTATGCTCACCGCCTCCAAGCTCATCCGCCACACGCTCAAGCTCAGATGGTGCAACACGGTATGTGGAAAGCTCCTTCACAGTCTTTATCATTGAGGGCACAAGCTTTTCCGCACGTGCTGATCCGTAATGGGAAAGAGTGGCGCGTACAGATTCGATCGCTGCCCACATAAGGAGCTGTTTTGATGCTCTCGTAGCACAATTGCGGAAAAATCCGCCGTACTCACGGCACACACGGTCGCAAAGTCTTGTAAAGGTCAGAACCTCAAGAGACATGAGTGCAGATGGAGAAAGCTCCTTCGCAGTACGGCTCTCCCATGCCACAGCCTGCTGTTCGGGAACAAGGAGCAGACATTCCCCAATATCGCCCACACTGCTTTTTATGGCGTCCATTATGTATTCACTTTTTCCACTGCCCGTTCTTCCGCAAACAAACTTTATCATATAAGGCTCCTCGGGTATAATTTATCTTTATTTATTTTACCACATATATTCCGGAGTTGCAAAAGTTTTTTTCTTATATGTGTGACATTTATGGGACATCTCGTGCATATATAAAGACCGAAGCGGAAAACTCTGCTTCGGTCTGTTTCAGATATTACAATATATTCGGCGGACTTATTCGGCTCTGCCCTCTTTGATCGATTCAAGACAGTTTCTGCATACTCTCTTATCCTTGAAGTATACAACATCCTCCGCATCTCCGCAGAAAATACAGCAAGGCTCGTATTTCTTAAGGATAACTCTGTCCTTCTCCACAAAGATCTCAACTCCGTCCTTTGCATCAAGTTCAAGACGTCTTCTTACTTCAATGGGAAGTACGATTCTACCAAGCTCATCTACTTTTCTTACAATACCGAGAGATTTCATTTTTATTCCTCCGTTTATTACATTTTTCTTTCATTTTGTGACCATTTTTACCATTATCACGTGTTTATGACTTATTTTACCATTTTTCTCTATGATTGTCAATAGGTAATTGCAGAAAATAATCCGATTTTTGTTATGCGTTTGCATATAATGCGAAATTCAAGGTGATATAATGCTCGGAAAATGCTTTTTTGTCATATGTGCGATATCAGTGGTGTGTGCCGCCGCAACCGGAAATCTTACGGAGCTTTCCAACGCAGTCATAGATGGTGCTGCGGCATCGGTTGAGCTGACACTTTCCCTCGCCGGTAATATGTGCCTCTGGTGCGGTATAATGGAAGTACTGAGACGTGCAGGTACCATCGAAAAGCTCTCAAAACTTCTCTCCCCGATACTGCGTCACGTTTTCCCCGATGCATGGCAGACAAATAATGCAAAGGAGGAGATCACAGCCGCCATAAGTGCAAACATGCTCGGCATCGGAAATGCCGCAACTCCTTTCGCCATTGATGCCATGAGGAAAATGCAGGATAAAAATCCCGATAAAAATACCGCCACCGACGACATGATAACCCTCGCCGTTCTCGGAACTTCATCTGTAAATATCCTGCCGACGACTCTCGTTGCACTACGTCGAAGCGCAGGATCCTCCGCTCCCTTCAGAATCATTCTGCCCATCTGGATATGTTCATCAGTCTGTGCTGTTTCAGGAGTGATCCTTTCACGACTTCTCGGAAATAAGAAATCACAAAGGTACTAAAATGAGCGAATTTATTTCTTCTCTTATCATCCCTGCAATCATTCTTTTTGCCGCATCTATGATGTTTTTCGGAAAGAAAGACTACTTCGGTGAATTTTGCTCCGGTGCCAAGGAAGGACTTTCGACATCTGTAAAACTTCTGCCATCGCTTTGTGCTGTCATGGTAGCTCTGAAAATGTTTTCCGCCAGCGGTGCCGTGGAGCTTTTTACAAAAATTCTCGCCCCTGTCGGTGAGAAGATAGGTGTACCTGCGGAAATATTCCCTCTTCTGATGACTCGTCCCGTATCGGGTTCCGCATCAAACGGTGCTTTTGCAGAACTTATAGGAAAATACGGTCCGGACAGCTTTCCGTCTCTTTGCGCTGCAATCCTCATGGGCAGCTCCGATACGATGATCTACGTTATCGCAGTGTATTTCTCCGGCACAGGTGTGAGGCATACCCGACACGCCTTCCCCGTAGCTGCCGCAGTGATGATCTTCTGCATTTTCTTCGCTTGTTTTATTTGCAGGTTATTTTTCACTTGACACAAGAAGAATATTTTGATATAATATATGAGTATGGTTAAGATGCAGTCAATATTCGGCGATTGCATAACTTATTTTAGGCAGCGGTATAATATGATGTGGCGCAATTTGTGACGTTTCCGATCGTTGCCGGAGCCTTAATCACAAAAAGAATCGTTTGCATTTACGATCTCTGCAATCTTAATAAAATTCAATATCGAGGTGTGGCGCAATTGGTAGCGCGCTTGCTTTGGGAGCAAGATGCTGCAGGTTCGAGTCCTGTCACTTCGACCATACAGAAAAAGAGGAGCATAAGCTCCTCTTTTCTGTATAATTGAAACGATGGATTTGCATCTACAGCATCTTGATTCCAAAGCAAGGAACTTGCTTTGGGCAAAGAGCCTGAGCGCCCGCGGGGCG
>JAZUBE010000252.1:0-4537 GCA_045638325.1 Eubacteriales bacterium | reverse complement strand
CCACTTGTCGTCGATTATCAGCATGGTTGCCGGAATATCGTATTCCCGTATCATATCAGCGATCTTTGTGTATATTTCCTGAGTTGCAAGATCCTTCTGTGATATCCCGGGATAATATTTGTCATGGAAAACAGCCTGCTCGTTCCAGCCGCAGACGATAGGGCCTCTCCACCAACGGGGGATATCCTCATCACGACGGATTTTTTTATTCGCAAGACCGTTATCAAAGTGATAGTCGCAGTAGCTCTTTATCACCGCCATATCGTCTTTTGCAAAGAATGTCCGTATCTTCGGCAGAGTGAACGAGCCATCAACCATCGTGTGGCCCTCAAGATCGGTCTGGAAGCAGAAGCAGGACACACCTTTGCCGTTACTGCATTTCCTGTAATCAAAATGCATGAAATTGTACTCACCCGGCTCTGCAATAAGTCCCATACCGAATCTGCCATCGTGCTCCTCGGTGCGGAATGAGTACACATATGCAGGGGGGATCATAAGCTCGAAGAATGACAGAAACTCCTCGGCGGAAGAACGGCGCATCTTCAGTTCAGCCTGAGAGGGAGGGCATGGGAAATAATATTCACAGAAATCGTAAAGGGAGCCCTTTTCGGATGTGCGGAAGTATTGCACCACGCCAATATTACCCTGTCCGTGAACGGTCACGGAATAGGTTAGCCCTGCGGGATCACACAATGCGGTATATGTCTTTCGCCAGAGCGAGCTTTCAGCTTCCCATACGAACTCGGTGTCGGATCTTGCCTCGAACGAAAGGATCCTCTCATTCTCGTCGTCAACATCGTAGTAGCTGCCTTTTGCAACCTTTACGTTGCCATGTGTGTCAAGGATATCCTCTTTGGCTACAGCAACGCTCAGTACTCTTGTTGAAGGGAGAAGCTCTGCAAGCTCATCACCACATTCGATGATCTTTATTCCGCAGGCGGAAAACTCCGCTGTGTAAATGTCGCTTTTGTAGATGAATTTTTCCATAAATCTGCCTTTCATATGGCGTGATCGGTAATTATATTTTATAATACCGTGGCTGTCCCTGTCAAGGATAATTTTGGGATAGATACAAGAATTACTATCGCGTATAACAAGATATACGGTGAGGACTCCGATATATCAAACAGAACCAAATACGGTATTGTTGTGGTTCAGAATAATTCTGTTATCAATGAAAGATTTGTTCTTGAAGATCATATTATAGTCGCATAGGTGAAACATACTATCTTTTCTACTTGCATGATGTATAATTTCTAAATGTTTCTTCACAAAAAGCAATGGGGCAAACCTACATGGTTGCCCCATTTGCTATTATATATTATACTGGTTCACACATTCATTCCTGCGAGCTTTCTCCTGAGAAGAAGCAGATCAACAGAGCTTATTACATAATCGCCGTTGTAGTCGGCATTGTCCGATACAGTAGTATCAGATCCGGAAAGATACTTTGCAAGTACCGCTACGTCTGCAGCGTTTACAGTTCCGTCGCCGTTTGCATCACCGGGTGTTTCAGGAGCTTTGTACAACTCAGATACATTATGCTCATTACAGAAATCGGTACTGTCAAAGATAGTCCAATAATTAGGTATGCATGAGTATTCGTCATAGATAGATTCGTGTGAAATAAAATACACATGAACATTATGTTTTTCCGAATCGTAAACATCGGGAAGAGTAAGATCAAAGCTGTTGGTATACGTGCCCTTGTAAACTGTATTGTTTATTTCAGACTGACTATATCCATAATAATTGATGAATCTGTCATATAAATAAATTTGAGGCTTATAGAGACACTCGGGTTCCAGCACAAACGGATCAAACTTAGCTATGTACACGATATCCTTATCTTCTTTTGCGGAAACCACAACGCAGGCATGCATGGTCTCTCTGCCTTCTTCAGTTACGGTAAAATAATAATCGTCATCATAGTAATCATAGGTGTCGTATTCTTTGATGCAGGTATATTTTATATCATAATCAGCTTCACAGGTTACACTCAGAGTACTACCGTTCCATGAGTAATCCGAAACTCTGTATTTAAGCTCGCCGGAATTTTCGTTAAATATCTTTTGCGACGGTTTCTTGAAATACGCCTCAAAAGCCTCAAGATATTCCTCACACCATACCTCGGGATCTCCCGGACGATAATATGTGAACCATATTTTCGCATAATGTGAAGCTGACCAGAACCTTTCGTAATAAGTATCGTACCACTCAAAATAGTTTAAATTGGAAATACCGTATCCTTCATTGAACTCGTCAATGCATCTTGCGGGTACCGGAAAGTTAAGTTTTCGACCTGATGTTCCGTAGATTCCTGTTTCAACAGAGCCATACAGCTCATCTTCATAGTATTTTGTAGCAAAATAAGTACCATACACCGTTTTTTCCGGATAGATCTCCTCGGGGAAGGGATGCGCCGCCCACACGGACACGCTGCACATCATAACGATGCTAAGACACATCGCAAGTATTCTTCGCAAGTGTTTCATAATGCCCTCCTATAAAATAATGGTAACAGGATACAGTTTCCCTATTACCATTATATAGGATATTTTTACCTTTGTCAAGGTATGAGGTATGTCTTCACTGCACGTACAATTTTCAAATTATCCTGCACAGCCACCGCCGCATATACTTACAATGCGATGATACCATTCATACGATGTCATCGCAAAGAAAGGTATTAAAGCTATGAATGATATACTAAACGGTAAGACCGTCACCATGGACAGACTTTCTCCGGGAGAGAGTGCCGTGGTTGAACATATAGAACGCTCACCCCTGTCGGACAGACTTTCAGCTCTGGGGCTGACTGAGGGGACTATGGTACGCTGTCTTTTCAGGGCCCCTCTCGGTGACCCTTCGGCGTTTGATATAAGAGGTGCCGTGATCGCACTGCGCACGGAGGACAGTGGACACGTATCGGTAGTGCGAGGGGGAAATATGGGTGGATAATGATATAAAAGTCGCACTTGTAGGAAATCCCAACGTAGGAAAAAGTACTGTTTTCAACGTTCTCACAGGAATGAGACAACACACGGGAAACTGGCCCGGCAAAACGGTGGAAAGTGCTGTCGGTATGCACTTGCGGTCGGGCAGACGGCTTGTTATTACAGATCTTCCCGGTTGCTACTCCCTTGATCCTCATTCCGCAGAGGAAGAAGTAACAAGGGATCATCTCACATCAGGTGATGCGGATGTGACGGTTGTGGTATGTGACGCATCTCTCCTTGAAAGGAATCTGATCCTTGCTCTCCAGGTAACGGAGCTATGTTCTCGTTCAGTAGTCGTGCTGAATCTAATGGACATGGCGAAAAAACGGGGCATATCTGTTGACACGGAGAAACTCCGTGGGATTCTCGGTGTTCCCGTGGTAGCTGTCAGCGCAAGATCAGGTAAAGGTCTCGGAGCTGTGGCGGATGCTGTTATCCGTGCAATGTCTTGTGATGTGCGAGAGAAGAGCTTTTCGGCCGGAGATACCGAAGGATATGTAAAAAAAGCCGAATCTATTGCCGCCGCCGTGGTGCATCGGGCGGATCTCGGTGAATCACCCGACAGACGTATCGACCGCATCCTCACAGGCAGATTCACAGGAGTTTTGTGCATGATTCTCATGCTGTGCGGTATCATGTGGCTGACTGTGGAAGGCGCAAACTACCCTTCGCAGGTGTTGTCGGAATTTTTTTCGTGGCTTGGAGTATATCTCCGTCATGGACTTACAGAGGCAGGACTGCCCACAATTTTGATATCATGCCTTGTGGATGGGGTGTATCTTGTGACCACGTGGGTAGTCTCAGTAATGCTTCCCCCTATGGCGATATTCTTTCCGCTGTTCACATTTCTTGAAGATCTCGGGTATCTTCCCCGTGTGGCGTTTATTCTCGACAGACTTTTTAAAGTGTCCGGCTCCTGCGGAAAGCAGGCTCTCACCATGTGCATGGGACTGGGGTGTAACGCTGTAGGTGTTATGGGGTGCAGGATAATCGATTCCCCGAGGGAGAGGTGTATCGCTGTTCTTACAAACTCACTTATACCTTGTAACGGACGTTTCCCCGGGATAATATGTCTCTGCATTGTGTTTTTCGCCTCGTCCGGAGCATGGGCGGCAGTCTGCCTGACTCTCGTATGCGCCGCAGGTGTGGGCATGACACTTCTCGTGTCAAAATTTCTTTCGGGAACTCTTTTTCGCGGCACTCCATCCTCATTTGCCCTTGAACTTCCGCCTTACAGGATGCCTCGGCTCGGTCCGCTGATAATCCGCTCAGTCCTTGACCGAACTGTGTTCGTTCTGGGCAGAGCTGTGTCGGTAGCGGCTCCTGCAGGACTTATAATATGGCTAATATCAAACGTCACCGTTGGTGACACCTCCGTTCTCACACTTATGACTCAGGCACTTGATCCCGTCGGACGATTTCTCGGGATGGACGGAGTTGTACTTACCGCGTTCGTTCTCGCACTTCCTGCAAATGAGATAATGCTCCCCCTTGCGGCAATGGGGTATATGTCATCGGGAGTACTTGCGGATATAAGC
>JAZUBE010000251.1:0-5724 GCA_045638325.1 Eubacteriales bacterium | reverse complement strand
CGCTTGGCCTCCGACTTCAGACGAGGAAGGATGTCTTGGTGCTGACGGTCTTAAGATCGACTTCGCATTCTGGCAGCCCGTGGGCAGAGGAACAAATTCCTACAGCGGAAAGTACGGTGTTGAATTGTTCCTTGAGCTTGTACGTCTCATTCACGATACTATGAAGGAAGTCAAGCCTTATGCGGTACTGAACTGCAGTCCTTCTCACCCCATGTTCGCTCCCTACTGCGATCAGGTACGTCTCCACGACTACGATTACAGTCAGCGTGACGTTATGCAGGAGATGGGCAAGCGTGCAGAGATATTTACTGCGGCTCTCGGTGATCCGCTTGTAGATACCGACGGATGCGGTTACAACACCCACCGTGACACGATGAAGTATCTCACCCGTGCAGTCGAACTTGGTATTCCCGATACTTACGCTGTTTCCGATACTCCTTTCCTCCAGCTCTCCGATGCTGAGTGGGCATCTGTTGCTCAGGTTTGGAAGCACTACAGCGAAAAGATCGACAAAATGCTTGGCGAGGATGCCCCCGCGGGCAAACTCGACTGAGTTTCTACGGTTAATAAACCACATCCCGCGACCGTACCGCCTCGATGCAACGGCATCTTCGGCTGTTGATCGATGGTGGATGAGGCTCTGCCTCAAACTCCGCCAAGAAACTTTGGAATAAAAATAATAGACAACGTACAACATAAACCGTACGAAATTGATATGGACATACCCAAAAGCTATTTAGAGTATAAAGCTTTTGAGGTGGAGGTCCGGAGGGGGAACTTTTCTCGAAAAGTCCCTCCTCCGGCATCAATTACAAAAAATAAATCCATGAAAGGATATAGAAATATGTTTACAGAAAACAGAGACAATAAATACATTGTCAAGACTTTTGCATACGAAGCTGTTATCAGCGAAGAGTGCATCGATTTTATCGTAGGCGGCGCTGTTGTCGCAGGACTTCGTCCCGTATCTGCAATTCACACCTGTGGTGAGGGTGATGCAGTAATTGAGGATGCTGAGAAGGACGGAATCGTTCTCACTGCTACCAAGGAGAACGGTGTTCCCACATACATCTGGACCTCCGCTTCCTCCAACTGGGAGAAGAAGGAGTACATTGTACGTTGCTTTGAGGAGCATTTTGAGTACAGCATCCGCCTCACCGGTAAGGGTGCGGTTGACACCATAAACTACTTCAGCGGTGATCTTGCTAAGCCCAACCCCGGAAGCAACTACGAGTTTGACACCGGATTTACACCCATTGTTACCGTAAACGGACAGAATCAGTGCACATTCTCCGCTGCACAGGATAACATGAACGAGTTCTCATACCTCATGATTCCTCCCATGTTCGTTTATTCCTTCACCGTTAGGGGTGTTCAGGATAAGGTTGCATTCGGTCTTGTTGCAGAAAAGGGTGAGCACAACTTTACTCAGTTTAACTACAAGACAAAGTATGATCCTCACCGCCGTAACTTCTGGTTCTGGACCGATCAGTCCGGCCACACCAAGGTTGACGGCACATGGGAGACTCCCAGAGTTATCTGCTATCCCGCAGAGTCCGATATGGATTCTCTTAAGTTCTACTCTGACTATTACTACTCTCACAAGATCGCAAAGATGAAGAGCGCTTCTGAGGCAAAGCCCCGTTTCTGGTACGGTCCTATGGCTTGCGGATGGGTAGAGCAGGACGCTTACGGCAGAAACTACGGTGATGCATGGGGCGCTTGCGAGAAGATCTACAACCACTTTGTTGCAAAGATGGAGGGCGTAGGACTTCATCCTGAGATACTTATCATCGACGACAAGTGGCAGGAGACATACGGTGACCAGTACCCCAACACCAACATGTTCCCCGATCTCCGTGGATTCATCGATGGAATGCTTGAGAACCATAACATCCACACCATGCTCTGGTTCAAGCTGTGGGACAGCGAGGGTATTCCCGAGGATATGTGCATGTACGATCCTCAGAACAAGACAAATGTTGTCGATCCCACCAATCCCAAATTCCGTGCTAAGCTGAAGGAGATGCTTTATAAGCTCCTCTCCTCCGATGAGGGATGCTGCAACGCATGGGGACTGAAGCTTGACTACGCATTCTTCCAGCCCGTTGGACGTGAGGCTAAGTCTTACGACGGCAAGTACGGCGTTGAGCTGTTCCTTGAGTACATTAAGTACATTTACGAGTGCGTAAAGGAAATCAAGCCCGAGGCTATCGTAAATGCAAGCCCCTGCCATCCTATCTTTGCAGAGTACGTTGACCATGCAAGACTCCACGACTATCACTTTGATCTCCGTCGTTGCTACGAGGAGTTCATCTTCCGTGGCGAGTGCTACAAGATCGCAATGCCTAATGCTCTTGTTGATACCGACGGTGCAGGCTTCTCCAGCCACCGTGATACCATGAGATGGATGAGACTTGCTCATAAGATCGGTATTCCTGATCTGTACTGCTTCGACAATATGCCCTCAATCAACATCACAGAGGACGATTGGGCTGTTGTTGCCGCTAACTGGAAGGCTTACTCCGATAAGATCGACACCATGTTTGAGGCGTGATGCCACGCCCGGCATATATCGGCTATCTTTAGCTGAAGGGTGACGATATCACACGAGGGTGACGGCATCGATGCAGAGGCATCTTCGCCTGAATACCTCTTTAGTCTGATCGACGTGAAACCACACCACAAAATAATTTGAAAGTTTTTGGGGGTTTGGGGACTTTTTTCAAAAAGTCCCCAAGCGTTCCTATACATAAAAATTATGTCAAAAATTGGATTTGTATCACTCGGATGTCCGAAGAATCTTTGCGACACCGAGGTAATGCTTCGTCGGCTCATGGATGCCGGCTTTGAGATCACGCCTGAGGAAACTCTTGCGGATGTGGTCATCATCAACACTTGTGCTTTCATCGAAAGTGCAAAAAATGAAGCCATCGACAACATTCTTGACATCGCATGGCTAAAAGAAAATCATCACCTTAAAGGAATCATCGTCACAGGCTGTCTTGCTGAGCGTTATCGTGAGCAGATAGCCGATGAGATGCCTGAGGTGGATGCTGTTGTTGGTATCGGTTCCCAGGATAAAATCGTTGACGCAGTGTGCCACATTCTTGACGGCAAGGATGATACCTTCACATCTTTTGCTGATATTGAGACTGCTCCTCTCGGTGGAGACAGACTTGTAACCACAGGAGATCTTGCATATCTGAAGATCGCTGAGGGCTGCGACAACCGTTGTACGTACTGTGCTATCCCCCTTATCAGAGGAAAAATGCGCAGCCGTACTATTGAAGACGTTATTGCTGAGGCAAAAGAGCTTGATTCTCTCGGAGTGAAGGAACTTTGCGTCGTTGCTCAGGACACCACCGCATACGGAATCGATCTGTACGGTGAGTACAAGCTTCCCGCGCTTCTCGAAAAGCTTGTGGCAGAGACATCCATACCGTGGATAAGACTTCTTTATCTCTATCCGGATAAGATAACTCCCGAACTTCTTGAAGTTATTCGCAAAAACGACCGGATCCTCAATTATTTCGATATTCCAATACAGCATGTATCGGAGAATGTTCTTCGCAGAATGGCTCGTCGAGGCGGTGCTGAAGCGGTGAAGGGCGCTATTTCAATGATACGTGAAATGATTCCCGATGCAACCATCCGAACCACTGCCATCGTTGGATTCCCCGGTGAGACCGAAGAAGATTTCAACGAGCTTTGCGAATTTGTGGCTGATACGAAGTTTGACCGTTTCGGTGCATTCACTTACTCCCGTGAGGAGGACACCCCTGCGTACGATTTCGACGATCAGATCGACGATGATGTAAAGCAGGAGAGATACGATATTCTCATGCGTACTCAGGTGGATATCAGTGCCGCAAAGATGCAGGAAATGATAGGCAAGACTGTTGAGGTGTTCTGTGAGGGATTTGATCCCGTCGCAGAGACTCACTACGGACGCAGCCGTGCTGATGCTCCCGAGATCGACGGTAAGGTATATTTCTGGTCAGACAGAAAGATCCCCGAAGGGGAGATCATCGAGGTAGAGATCACTGAATCAATGGACTTTGACCTCATGGGCGAAGCTGTCGAAAAGCATATGAAAAAGTAAATATAAAATAGGCGAGGGGAAACTTTTTCGAGAAAAAGGTTTCCCCTCGCGCTCCTCTTCAAAAAGCTTTTACATAAAAAACGGTTTCATTTGAAATGAAACCGTTTTTTGTTTTACTCAATTCCCTTAAACATTTCTCTTGCTACATCAAGCTGGAACTGGTGAGATTTCATACTCTCGCTCTTTCCGACGACCTTCATAGCATGAGTAACTTTTCTCAGGCATATTACTGTATCCTCGGGAAGAAGCTTCAACGAAGGATATTTCTCTGTAAGTCCGGATTCAGAGAGCTTTACACCACTCATAGAATCTGTCATTCCCGGAACTGTACGTCCAAGAACATCCTTCATGGAATAAAGAGCACCGTTTTTGTCGGCAGTATCATAAAGATAGGGAGACAGAAACATTATCACATTCTCACCGGAAACAAGCTGCTTCATAAATGTATTGTATACATTTGTGTTTTCCAGGTAATTAAAGGTATATTCCTGTCCTGCCGCTTCAGCCGCTTCCATCTGCTGTTTAATATCTTCTTCGGTAAGGTATATGAGCATCTGCAGATTTATATCTTTTTCACCCTCTGCATCTTCTCCTGCCGCTTTTACTGATATCTCTCCAAGAGTTGTTTTAATTCCGTCGTGAGCTTCTTTCGGAAGGTATGTCGCACCTGCATACAGGGTATAAACATCGTAGTTCATCTTCTCTCCGACAATCTGCCCGAAACCGACAGCAAAAATTACAACAAACAAAAGAACTATAAGAGTCGGCCACTTATTGTGATACCAATAATTATCAAGCCATTTTTTAAACTTTTCCATTATTACCTCGGAAATACGGTCACTTTAATATGTGGGAGAATCAAGTCTCCATCCGTCATCCTCAAGTTTCAGAGTAACATTCTGAGTCTCAACATTTCCTTCACAGGTGAAATCAACGCTAAGAACTGCAGAATCATGCTTTATCTCAACTGTTTTGATAGATTCCACATCAGGAATTCTTTCCTTAAGACCTTCCTCTGATATCTTGCGGTTGATCTTCATTACTCCGAGCTCTACAATATATCTTGCATATAGAGCATGGTCATCATCAACTGCAACTCCTTCAAAGGCTACTTTCTTTATATCCTCGCAGTATTTCTTAGTGTACACCTTCTCTGCTTTTTCCATGAGATCACTCTCAGAGAGGTATATATACTCCTCAGTCAGTTCAAGATATTCCGCATCACCTATATCCACAGAATCTTCGTCATCGGGTTCAACGTGGGGAAGTCCCTCCCAAAAGAATATTCTGTTTACATCAACTGCAAGGGAAAGAAGCTCTTTTGCTGCCTCATGTACTTCACCCTCATCTGCCGGGGGAGGTTCAGAGCATCCCGTAATACATGAGAATATCATTACAAAAGAAAGTACCAGTGAAAATATTTTTGAGAGCTTACTCATCTGCATTTTCCTCTGTAGCTGTAACTTCTTCCACGGAATCTTCAGACATTACCTCAGTCTCATCCTCTCCTGCAGGAGAAATCGCAAAATTAACAAGACTTGCACCCTCGGCAATACGCATTACGATAACACCCGATGCGCCTCTGCCATACTCGGGGATTCCGGCAGCAGGAGTACGGA
>JAZUBE010000250.1:0-3674 GCA_045638325.1 Eubacteriales bacterium | reverse complement strand
CTCTGTGCGAGGATAGGCTTTCTTCTGCGAAGATCGATTCCCATTCCAAAGAGTGTGTTAATCATGCTGATACCGTCAGCACCTGCATCCTCACAAGCCTTGGCAATAGATACTATATCGGTAACATTAGGTGTGAGCTTGATGAACACGGGCTTTTTTGTCACCGCTTTTACGGCACGTGTGACTTCAGCGGCACCCTCTACAGATGTACCGAAGTTCTGTCCTCCTCCATGAAGATTGGGACAACTTATATTTACTTCAAGTATTTCCACCTGCTCCTCAGCATCCATTCTTGCGGCAGAACGCTCGAACTCTCCTACCGAGAATCCACCGATATTTGCCACGATAGGGCCGCTGAAACACTGTCGAAGCTTCGGCAGTTCTTCTGCTATAACCTTATCGATTCCGGGATTCTGGAGTCCGACGGAATTGAGCATTCCCTGAGGGCACTCGGCAATTCTGGGTGTAGGATTACCGAATCGTTCCTCCTCGGTAGTTCCCTTAAAGGAAATCGAACCGAGGATATTTATATCGTAAAGCTCTGCAAACTCATAACCGAATCCGAATGTTCCGCTTGCGGGGATCACGGGATTTTTAAGCTCGACTCCGCAGAGGCTTACCTTTGTGTTTACCATATGATCGCCTCCTTTTCAAGGATGGGGCCTTCCTTACAGATACGGAAATTACCGTATTTTGTCTTACAGGAGCATCCCATGCACGCACCGAATCCGCAACCCATTCTTTTCTCAAAGCTGTACTGACCGGACACGTCGGTGTTATCGTACAGAGCCTTCAGCATTGGCTCGGGACCGCAGGCATAAGTGTAGCCGATTCCGTCTACCGTGCGAAGTGCATCCACGACAGTTCCCTTAACACCTGCACTTCCATCCATAGTAGCAATCTTAACATCGGCACCTATCGCTGTGAATTCATCCGCCAGGAACACCTCCGCTGAGGTATTGAATCCGAGGATAGCGGTGACTTTTTTGCCCATCTTTATAAGTTCCTTTGCGAGAAGGAACATAGGGGGTACACCGACTCCTCCACCGATAACAGCAACACTATCCGCGGTTTTGGTAAGATCATATCCGTTACCGAGTCCGGTAAGAACGGTGAGACTCTCACCTGCTGTCATCGTGCTCATCTGCTCTGTACCTTCTCCTACTACCTTGTAGATAATGGTAAAGGAATCACTTGCAAGATCACACACAGATATGGGACGGCGGAGATAAAGTCCGTCAAGCTTTATATTGACAAACTGACCGGGACGTGTGATGTGGGAAGTATCTCCCTCAAGCACCATTCGGTATACGAGAGGCGCAATGTTCACGTTTTCCCGTATCAGATAAACAGCATCAAGCATTATATAGCTCCTTTAGAGATTTTTATTTACCGGAAAACCCTTTTTAGGCAAAAGGGTTCTCCGGACCTCTCCCAAAAACCTTGAATCTATTTTAGGAAAAGAGTGCATTTTTATTTTATAAAAGTTCTTTTACGTGTAAACCTTTAGGTTTACAAGCGAAGCGATGTTTGGGGTGAAACCCCGCATATAATCAACTGTCAATCGTAGAGATACAGAGTGTAGTCTCCTCAAGCACATCAAGAAGAACACGTACAGTATCAAGTGCTGTAAACATAGTAACACCGTTATCTACTGCACAGCGTCTGATCTCGTGGCCGTCGCTCTCACCGCTGCTCACAGAGTGAACGTCTCTTGTGTTGATAACGTAGGTAACGTGGCCCTGTCTCATAGAGTCAAGAACCTCGTCGGAACCTTCGCTTATCTTTCCGACAGTTCTGGTACGGATACCGTGACTTCTGAGGAATTCTGCAGTACCCTCGGTAGCCTCAATATTGAAGCCGAGATTATAGAATCTCTCGATCAGAGGCAGTGCCTCTTCCTTATCCTTATCTGCGATAGTTGCAAGAAGAGTTCCGTAGTTAACAACGCTCATTCCGCAAGACTGAAGTGCCTTATAAAGTGCACGTGTAAGAGTATCGTCATATCCGATAGCCTCACCGGTGGACTTCATCTCGGGAGAAAGATATACATCCATTCCACGAAGCTTCGCAAATGAGAATGCGGGAGCCTTAACGTACCAACGGCCTCTTGTCTCAGCGGGATAGAGCATATCATATCCCTGCTCCTTCAGACTGTGTCCGAGGATCGCCAGAGTAGCGATATCCGCAATGGGATAGCCTGTTGCCTTGGAGAGGAAAGGTACGGTACGTGAAGATCTGGGGTTTACCTCGATAACATATACGTTCTCTTCCTTGTCAACAATGAACTGAATATTGAAGAGACCGACGATGCCTATTCCGAGTCCGAGCTTCTTTGTATAGTCAAGAATAGTATTGATAGCCTTTTCGGTAACACTGAATGTGGGATACACAGAGATAGAGTCACCGGAGTGGATACCGGTACGCTCAACGTGCTCCATGATTCCGGGAACGAACACGTCTGTACCGTCGCACACTGCATCGACCTCAAGCTCACGTCCTACGATGTACTTATCAACAAGTACAGGCTTGTCCGCATCGATCTCAACAGCTGAAGTAAGGTATACCCGAAGTGCATCCTCATCCGCAACGATCTGCATTGCGCGTCCTCCGAGAACGTAGCTGGGACGAACAAGAACGGGATAACCGATCTCAGCCGCAGCCTTGACACCGTCCTCGATATTTGTAACAGCTTGTCCCTTAGGCTGGGGGATCTGAAGCTCGTTCATGACTTTCTCAAAAGAATCACGGTTCTCTGCTCTGTCAATTGCCTCGGTATCTGTACCGATAAGCTTTACGCCACGCTTAGTGAGAGGCTCTGCAAGGTTGATCGCAGTCTGTCCGCCGAGGGATGCGATAACTCCGTCGGGCTTCTCAAGTTCGATGATATTCATAACATCCTCAACAGTAAGAGGCTCAAAATACAGCTTATCGGATGTTGTATAGTCGGTGGAAACAGTCTCGGGGTTGTTGTTAATGATGATAGCCTCGTATCCTGCATCCTTTATTGTCTGTACTGCATGAACGGTGGAGTAGTCGAACTCTACACCCTGACCGATACGGATAGGACCGGATCCGAGAACAACGATCTTCTTACGATCACTTCTGATGGACTCATTTTCGTCCTCATAAGTGGAGTAGAAGTAAGGCACGATGTTACCGTACTCTGCAGCGCAGGTATCGATATACTTGTATACGGGGAACATATTGGCATTCTTACGGATAGCGTAAACCTCATCCTCGGGCATATTCCAGAGCATTGAGATATACTTATCGCCGAATCCCATCTTCTTTGCTTCATAGAGAACATCAAGGTCACCGGGATTTGCAGCGAGCTTCGGCTCAAGATCTACGATATTCTTCATCTTGTTCAGGAAGAGCATATCGATCTTTGTAACAGCGGCAATATCGGCGGGATCTGTACCCATACGGAACAGCTTTGCAATAGCAAAGATTCTGTCGTCGGTACCGATCTGAATATACTTCATCAGGTCAGCCTTGGAGTAAGACTCAAACTTTGCCATGTATATGTGGCATACGCCGATCTCAAGGGAACGTACAGCCTTAAGGAAGCTCTCCTCAAGAGTACGGCCGATACTCATGGTCTCACCTGTAGCCTTCATCTGAGTGCTGAGGGCATTTGAAGCAGTAGCAAACTTATCGAAGGGGAAACG
>JAZUBE010000249.1:0-5399 GCA_045638325.1 Eubacteriales bacterium | reverse complement strand
CACAGTGTTCCCTGTCCCCTCATCGAAAGAATTCGCAGGACGTGATCTGAAGATATCTCTTGACGGACTTGCAGGTGGTCACTCCGGTGCTGATATAGATAAGCGTAGAGCTAACGCTCTTGTAGTGCTTGCAGAGCTTATTTCCAAAGCAATTTCGGCAGTCAAAGACGCAGGTGCTTCCCTGTCTGTAGTTTCATTTGAAGGCGGAAGCAAAGATAATGCCATTCCCAGGTCTGCTGTTGCAGTTATCCGCACAGATGATACTGAAACATTTCTTAGTACGCTGAACGAAGCCGCCGATGATCGTCTGCAACATCTCTGTGATGCAGATATGCTTGCAAGAATGTCCGTTACGGCAGTCCCGGCGGGCGGCAAATGCATCGGAACAGAGCTGATTGACATAATGCTCTCCATGCCCAACGGTATACTCAAAATGGAGGAAGGTATGGAGGACTGTGTAAAGACCTCCGCAAACCTTGCAATAGTTAATGCAAGCGATGCCGGTATCGCAGTAACGCTGTCCTGCCGTTCATCCGATGAAAGTGAGCTTGACGGTGCTGTCGGTATGATCGACAATGTTGCAAAAGCACACGGCGGCACTCTGACAACACGCGGAAGATATCCCGGCTGGGCAATGAAAACGCAGTCCGAGGTTCGCCCCGTTTATGCTGCTGCTGTTAAAGAAGTTCTTGGTATGGATGCACAGTTCGTATCCATTCACGCCGGACTTGAATGCGGAATGGTATCAAAAAAAGTACCCGATATGGACATGATATCCTTCGGGCCCGTGATACTTGACATGCACTCTCCCGAGGAGACGGTATCTCTGTCATCGACAGAAAGATTTGCAAAGATAGTTTGCTATATGCTGGAAAATATGTGATAAAAACTTCCGAAAAATCTACGGTTTTCCGGAAGAATCTCGATAAACAACTGTGCCCTTTCATATAAAAGTTTTTGAATAGGGAGCGACAATCTCGTAAGCGAGCTTGAGGGAGGAACTTTTTTCAAAAAGTTCCTCCCTCGTACATTTATTGATCCAAAAAACATCACGCTCTGAACAGAGCATCGCAAAGTATATCCACTTCTTTCATGGTATTGAACACACCAAAACTTATACGTACTCCGCCGTACTCTCCCGTACCTATGGTTTTATGTGCGAGAGGAGCGCAGTGAAGCCCGCTTCTTGTACATATCCCGCGTTCGGCAAGAAAGCCTGATACCTCTGTCGGTGTACGACCTTTTTTGTTTATGAGCACCACTGATGATGGTGACCGGTCACCGTATATTACAAAACGTCTGTCACCGTACATTTTTGAGTATAGTCTGTACCAAAGCTCTTTTTCTATGGCACCGATACATTCGCTACGTATCTCCGAAACAAATTTCATACCTGCGAGAAGTCCCGCCACTCCGGGCGTGTTGACCGTTCCCGCCTCAAATCTGTCGGGAAGATATTCGGGCATAAACATTGAGAGCGAATCCGTGCCCGAGCCACCTTCTATCATCGTCTCACCAAGTCTCTTTACGGAAGTTATCATCATTCCGATGCCCTGAGGTCCGAAAAGTCCCTTATGTCCCGGAACACACAGTACGTCTATCCCCTCATCTTTCATACTTATCCGTCTGTGACCAGCAGCCTGTGCGCCATCTGCAACAAACAGTATGCCTCTGTCCCGGCAAAGCTTTCCTATTTCTCCTGAAGGCACTCTCCTCTGGCAGATATTTGACGCAAGAGTACATACTACTGCTGAAGTATTATCTCTTATACGCCTTACTATACCCGAGAGCACCTGTGAAGAATTCCCTTGTGTAGGAAATACATCATAAGTGATACATCCGCGTCTTTTCATCTCCTCAAGTGGACGAAGAACTGCGTTGTGTTCCATATCACTTATTAGAACATGTGCCCCTTTTGGGATATACGCTTTTATAGACAGATTAAGGGCATGCGTAGTATTCTGAACAAACACCACATTATCCGGAGATTCTGCATCAAACATCGTTGCCGCAGTTTCTCTGCAATCATAAAGTATCTCCGAAGCAGCAAGTGCAAGAGGATGAGATCCTCTTCCGGGATTTCCACAGCTCTCCCTCATACATTTTGACATTTCCTCAATAACCGATGGCGGTTTCGGAAAAGTAGTAGCCGCATTGTCAAAATATATTATATCTTTCATTTCCCGATGATCTCCCCGTAGTCAAGATCATATCTGCGAAGGATATTTTGTACCTTTTCAGTCATATCGCACGGAAAGCTTACCCCGAAAGCACATCCTCTTTTTGTAACGCTACTGTCAAGATTTACTATTTCACAGGGTATTCCGGCAACCGACAATACCCTCCTGGCCTTTACCGCATGATTCATGGATCTTTTTGCTGATACACATATCATATTTTTCCCTCCAATATACTTCTCCTGCGATATAAAGTATATGCAACGTACTACAAAAATGACAAATTCCCCTTGCTTCATTGTTTCAGAAGCAAGGGGATGATTTATTTTTTCATCAGAGAATTTACAAGAGCCTTATCTGATGTTACAGTGGCAGACCAGTTCTTTGAATAAGTTACGAATCCGGGTTTTGATGCCGGAGGCTTTTTTACATACCTGATTTTCGTATAATCCACAAGCACGGACGCACCCTCCGCAGCCTTTGAATATACTGCCGCAATTGTCAGAGCTTCGTTAAAATCCTTTTCAGGAGGATCATCATCCGGAGCACATCTCATCACGACGTGAGAGCCCGGAAGATTCTTTACATGGAACCACCAGTCGTCCCGCTCCGCAAGCTTGAAAGTAATGTATTCATTGGCAATATTGTTTTTTCCGCAAAGCACTTCATATCCGCCCGAAGTCTCAAACCTGAGCACTGTCGGTGCAGAATTTTTCTTCTCTTTGTCAGCCTTCATCCTGGAACCGTATCCGCTCTGTCTCAGCTCGCGCCGTATCTCGGAAAGCTCTTTCTCCGAATCGGCTCTCGAAAGTGCATCTCTCACGGATGCGAGGTACAGAAGTTCATCAGCAGACTCATCAAGCATCCGCCTCAGCATCTCGCCCGCAGTCTTTGCTTTGGTATATTTTTTGTAATACTTCTGAGCATTTGCCGCAGGAGGCAAACGTGTATCAAGAGGTATCTCCACCATCTCACCGGTATTGTAATCTTCCACTACAGCGGTGTCAGATCCACGTTTAAGACGATAGATATTTGCAGTGATAAGATCTCCCCAGAGACGGAATTTCTCCGACTCTTCCGATGCAAGAAGCTCCTCTGTCTGCACAGCTCTCTTTCGTTCTATTCTCGCCTCGGCATTTGCAAGCAACTTTATAATATCGGCACCACCCTGACGAAGGCGCTCTTCTCTTGCACGTTCTCTATAAAACTTCGTGACAAGCTCGCCAAATGATGAACACACTTCTTCGGTAAAGTCACGGCCGTAACGTCTTTGAGACACAAACGAGAAATCCACAGGTATCCCGTCGGAATTTCTAACCAGATATGGATTTCCTCTGTATGTGCGAAGAATTTCGGCAAATCCAAAAAGTGCATCTGCCAGGCGCTCGCCGGTTTCCGCAATTGCAGAATCAGGATCGGCACCTGCCTCATATACGATCTGAGCAGCATTTCCTGCAGAAATCCCCATAAACGATGATGTAATAAACTTTGCGGCACTGCGATCCTTATCAGCCTCCGCTATAAGTCTGCATATCTCAGACCTGTCAGCAAGAAGTATATCTGTCTTATCCTGAGGAGGAGGCAGTTCATACTTCATTCCCGGAAGAATCTGCCTCATGATACTCTGGGAAAAATCAATCATTCTCGTTGCGCCAAGTATTTTTCCGTCACCGTCGGTCAGGATAATATTGGAATATTTACCCATGATCTCTGCGTATATATTACGCTTCGCAGGATATCCCATTTCATCGTAAACATCAAATGTAAACCTTGCAACTCGCTCAAAACCTTCCTGCACAGCCTCGGAAAGTCTGCCTCCGGACAGATGTTTTCTGAGAAGCATACAGAACATGGGCGGATTTGCGGGATTTTCGGTTTTTTCATCGGTGATACAGATTCTCGGAGCGGAAGATCCTGCATTTATAAGAAGTCTCTTTACACCGTCTTTCTTTATCTGAAAGACGATCTCACCCGCTACCGGCTCGTGTATCTTTTCTATCTTTCCATCCTTCAGCTCATTCTCTATTTCATGAAGAATGAACCGCAGCATTCCTGCATCAAATGCCATATATTAAATACACCTTTCAATTTTCTGCAATTGTATTATTTTGCATAACAGACTACTGACAGCCTTTTACCGACAAGTGTCATGCCGAGTTTTTCCGCAATCGCAGAAGACGCTTTGTTGGTCTCCGCACAGTTATATGCAACCGTATAATTCATGTTAGTCAAATGTCGTACAAGTGCTGATACAGTCGCTTTGCCATATCCGCATCCGCGATAGTCCTTCGCAGTCTCAACAAATATCTCAACAGCATCGTCATCAGATATATCGTTTACCCCTGCGCATGAAACAACTGTATTATCGCGAATAACTACCGCGCAGACATCACATTCATCTTCAGGGTCGGGACATGGAGAATGAAGAAGGTGGCACTCAAGCCCTTCGACCTCGGCTGTGTCGTGTATTATTCTTGCATTCCCGGAAAACCCGGATATATCCTCATTCGGTGACGATATCCGATACTCAAGTATAACACGGCTTTCCTTTTCGTCCGCTTCATATCCCATACCGTCAGCAACGGGAGCGATTTTTGAAAAAAGCTCCTTTACGGATGTTTCACCGAGAATATCACTTCCATACTCAGCCTCATGTTCCATGCAAATTTCCCACACATTTTCATATGCAGTAATACGACATTCGCCATCGGAATGCGGCACAAACACAGACACAGGAACTGCTATGCAAAGCTCCCCTTCCATAGCAGCAGACTCAAGCATTTTATCCTCATGGATCAGCATTTATATTACCTCCATCAACCCGGAGCAACATTTACTGTGCCAACGGTACCCGTTTCTTCACTGAGATCATCATTGTATGTTACAGCCCCGGAACCGCTTATTATGAAGAATGTCTTCTCACCTGCAGCGCCTATGGCATTCATCCTTTCCTCAAGCTTGTCGTTTGAAAAGCTGTTCACGGCTTTCTGGTAATAACGTCTGAAACCCTCAAGCTTCTTTGCCTCTGCAATACGTATCCCATCGAAGAATCCCGGATAAACGCCATCATTTCTTCCGGTCTCATTTTTTTCATCATCAAGTGCTACACAATCGTAATAAACCGTATCTGTCAAGACAACTTTCCCATATATCTTCTCCGCTTTTTTTACAAAAACAGAATTCTCTCCGATAAGATCCTCAGGAAGAACCGCAAACACCGTT
>JAZUBE010000248.1:0-5261 GCA_045638325.1 Eubacteriales bacterium | reverse complement strand
TATATCTGCGTAAAATACTGCCATTATTTATAAAAAATAGCCCCAACCCGTTGACTGTTGCGCTATATTATTATATAATATTTATATGTGAGTTTGTCGGGAAGTCCGTACGGTTTCCGGCAATTACAACAAGCACATATGTGCAAGAAAGGCATGGTTATAACTATGGGAAAGACTATCAACGTTACCTTCTGGAACGAATTCAGACACGAAAAGATCAATGATGCGGTTAAGGCTCTGTATCCCGACGGAATCCACGCATATGTAAAGAGCTTCCTTGAGACTAATGATGACATCAAAGTAACTCTGGCTTCTCTGGACGATCCCGATCAGGGTCTGCCGGATGAGGTTCTTAACAACACCGACGTTCTTCTTTGGTGGGGCCACATGCATCATCACGAAGTAGACGATGCTCTCGTTGAGAGAATCCGTCAGAGAGTTTATGTGAACGGCATGGGATTTGTACCCCTTCACTCCGCTCACCACTCCAAGCCCTTCAAGGCTATCATCGGTACTACCGGTAACCTTTGCTGGGGTGCTGAGGTAAAGGAGTTCATATGGAACATTATGCCCTCTCATCCTATCGCTGCAGGTGTTCCCGATCACTTCGAGCTTGAGACCGAGGAGATCTATGCAGAACCCTTCCAGATCCCCGCTCCCGATGAGTTCATCTTCAACGGATGGTATGCAAGCGGTCATGTATTCCGTTCAGGTTGTTGCTGGAGACGCGGTGCAGGTAAGATCTTCTACTTCCAGCCCGGTCACGAGACCTGCCCCTCCTTCCATAATCCCATCGTTCAGCGCATCATCACCAACGCTGTATACTGGGCTGCACCCGCAGATATGGGATTCAACTACGATGCAGGTTGTCCTTACGTAAATCCCATTGTTTGATTGAGGATCTTAAAATGAACAAAAACAGAGACGACATTCTCTGTGAATATTCGGATGAAGAGAGCGCCTTTGTAAAAGGTGCTCTTTCATCGGGTAGATGTACAGAGGGTGAGTATCATTTTCATATGTCCCTCACCTCAAAGGAATACACTCTCTATGATTTCTCAATGTTCGAGGGACACGGGGAGAATGAATTCTCAGGTGGCGGAGATTTTGATGCAGATGGTAATATGAGCGGCGATGAGATGCTTGCAAGTGCATTTGCAAAAGCTGAAAACGAACCTGCAAGCGAGGAATACGCAATAACTGCCGATGCTGCCCTTTCCTATGACGACAAGGGACTTGCACATCTCAGATACAGTGAGTCCATTGACGGCGAGACAGAGCAGATCTGTGATATCGCTTTTGATCCCGCAATGCCCGGGCTTGTGACCATCTCAAAAGCGGGCATGGTCAGCACGCTTATGACCTTCGAAGTAGGCAAGCGCCACAGCTGCGTTTACCGAACGCCCTTTATGGATTTTGAAATGAGGATAAGAACTCTCAGGGCTGATAATACTATTTCTGCAGATGGCGGTGTACTGAGACTTGATTATGCTCTTGAAATAAGAGGTGCTGTGGCACATAGAACTGTAATGGAGATAACTCTTGAGACGTATTAAGCCCGGTCTGTTATCTTAATATTTATTTTCAAAGCAATAGTCGGAGGACGGTCGTGGGGTATGCTTTATCCTGCAAACCAGAGTCAGACGATAAATACTTGCCGGACTCCCCGGTGGTATTCAGGTGTTTGTGCCTCACAACAAACACCGTCATGGTCGTGGGATATGCTTTATCCTACAAACCAAGTTAGCCGAAGATTAAAAAAGGAGGGATGGAGTGTGACGGATTCGGAGTTTCGCGATGCCATAAAAAGCGGAAGCCTTGACGGTGGATATCTTCTGTTCGGAGATGAGGATTTCCTCAAGGGAAGATACGCCACTGATATGTGCCACGCTGTATGCGACGGACAGTTTGAAGAATTCAATATCCTGAAGGCCGACGGCGCCGACATCTCAGCCGCTGCACTTGAGGAAATGATCGCCGGATACCCAATGATGGCTGAAAGAAAAGCCGTGCTTTTCACAGGATTCCGTGCAGGTTCTCTCCGTGAAAAGGAGCTTGAGGCATACCTTGACGTGTTCTCACGCCTTGAAGATTATCCTCATACGGTACTCGCCGTGTGTGTTCCATCGGATGCAATGGACCCCGGCAACCTCCCAAAAAAGCCTTCTCCGCTTTATAAGAAGCTGATCACACATCTGACCCCTGTTCAATTTGACTTGAAAAATCCTGCGGCACTGAAAAAATGGATAAATACTCAGTTTACCAGAGCCGGCGCGGAAGCACATTTCGATACGGCTGAAACAATGATCGCATATTGCGGAAGAGATATGAATATCCTCCACGGTGAATGCGAAAAACTGATCGCCTATGCTCTCGCAACAGGCACTCAGATCACTCCTGCTACAGTGGAACTTGTATGCTGCAAGAATGAAGAAGATGATGCATTTGCTCTTGCAAATTCAGTACTTTCAGGCGACAGACGAGGTGCTCTTGCGGCACTGAGAAAATACCGTGACCGCAAGGATGAGCCGGTGTCGGTCTGCGCCGCACTCGGCAGAGTCCTCACCGATATGCTTCACGTATGTATGCTTCAGAGCGAAGGTGAGCAGAAAAAAGACATCGCCACTGCATTGAAAATGCATGAATATAAGTGTTCTTTGTATATGCAGGCTCTCAAAGGAGTAGAACCCGGACGTATCCGTGCTGCCGTCGAAAGGTGCAAGGATGCGGATATGCTCCTTAAATCCACCGATCTCAAATATGTTGCTCTGGAACGACTTATTTGTACTATACCCGCCAAAAGACGGATATGACAGGCGGTGAGATCATGACAAATGAAAAGCTCAGTATTCCCGTACCCATAGTGGTAGAGGGTAAATACGATAAAATAAAGCTGTCTCAGGTGATAAACGGTCATATCATCACCACAGACGGCTTCGGAATATTCAATAAAAAGGAAAAAGCCGCACTTATACGGCGGCTGGCAGCACCCCGTGGCATCGCTGTACTGACAGACAGCGATCGCGGAGGCAGACAGATACGCTCGTACCTCGCCTCCATCCTCCCCGGAGACAAGATCTACGATCTCCACATCCCCAAGATCGAGGGCAAGGAGAGACGAAAAAAATCCCCCTCCGCAGCAGGAACTCTCGGCGTTGAGGGAATGGAAGACAAACTCCTGCGGGAGATATTTGAGGTTTTTTTAAAAAGAATAGGCGCCGACGGTGACGGACTTCACGACGACAGACGGGAGATCACCAAGGCAATGCTTTTCGAGTGGGGACTTACGGGTGCGGGAAGTGCCGCAGGACGTGATGCAATCTGCCGTAAGCTGGGCCTCCCCGACGGTATGAATGCCACTGCATTTATGGGAGCATGCAATGTCCTCATTACAGCTGATGAGTTTGAAAAAATAGCAGAGAGTGTACTCTCGGAGAGGAATGTCGAATGAAGCTGAAAGAACTTTATGTGCGGTATAAGGAAATCATAAATTATCTGATATTCGGAGTACTGACCACTCTTGTGGATTTCGTGGTATACACCCCTCTCACCGCCATTTTCGGTGCGAATCACAAAATCGCAGGTGTGGTCTCATGGTACATCATCACATCTGTTGTCGCATGGGCGGCTGCAGTAATTTTTGCTTACATCACCAATAAAATATGGGTTTTTGAGAAAAAAGACTGGTCGGCACGTACCGTGGCACGTGAACTTCCCGTATTTGCCGGAGGCAGAGTGGTTACACTGCTCGTTCAACTTTTCCTCATGTGGCTCATGATCGATGTTGCGCATCTCGATATGACCGCGCTCTTCAGATGGGGCGCAGGTCTTGTGGGACTTGAGGGCGATATCGTGGTAAAAGCCATCGTCGCCGTAGTCGTGATCGTGCTGAACTACGTAATAAGCAAACTGTTTGTTTTTAAAAAGAAATAAGTGAAAAACCGCAGGTCTGACGACCTGCGGTTTTTGCTGTATTACCTGTTTTCAGATGTGCCACGTATATCATCAACCAAATTCTGTATATTCGATATCTGTTTTTCCGTAAGTCCCGATACGTCAAGATAACGTTTGTCTGACAGCCCCAGAAGATAATCTGTGCTGACGGAGAAACTCTCCGCAATTTTTATAAGCATATCTATAGATGGAAGAATATTTCCGTTTTCCCAGTTGCTTACACTTTGCTTTGTTACGCTGAGTGCTTTTCCGAATTCTACTTGATTCATGCCAAGCGAAACCCTTAATTCTTTTATCCTTTTGCCAAACATCCTTGCCTCCCCGAGTAAATATTACAATACTATTGTATAAAATATACTTGACAAATACAAAATACTATGGTATAGTAATATTTGACAAGGAGGTGTCAAATTATGGAAGAAAACAATTCAAAACTCAAAGAATTTCTTGCATCATCTGTAGGAAAAGCGGCAATGATCGTAGTGCTGTACTTTATTACGTGGGGATTCATGTTAGCATTTTTAACAGTGTTTGACATACCTATAGTAACGGTCATATTTGCCATAGCAATGGGTAGCTGTGGTTGGCGAGCACTCAACAGAATAACTCCCTCTATATTTATGGTAATGTCTGTCGGAGGATGGGCAATTTATTTTCTGGTTAAGGGAATGCTGTCTGTAGCAGTCGGAGTGTTCGTTGCTCCTTTTGTAATTGCAAAAGGGATAGCTGAAAAAGTTCAGCAAGACCTCAAATAAGTATGGAAGCGATAATAATTATTCCGCTTGGCGGCGGATTGTTATATTTTGCCGGCTTTGTGCTTTTTGCACTCTTTAGTTATTCCAAAGAATTCTGTATCGAATGGATTCAATTTTTCAAAGACAATGCTGTTACAATTGCGGTGATCGTGGGAGTTATAGCACTTCTTTGTGCGATCATAGCGGGAGCGGATAAGCTCAAGTATGGTCCGGTAACTTTTCTTCTGGTAGGTCATTATTTATTAAGTATAGTCTATGGTGTATACGGTGTTTTGATCAACGCAAGAGAAAATTTCTTTTTCTTAATCATGTGCGTGATAATTTATCTGGCAGTGGTCATAATACATACGTTCATTATAGGATATCTTTTGGTATTTTGTATGGAGCACCATGTAGTGTGGCCGATATATCCTATATGTATAGGTCTCTCGGTATTTTTATATTTCTTCTATTAACCTCAAAAGGATCGTTGCAACAAATGCAGCCGATCCTTTTTTATTGTATAAAAGTTTTTGAGGGGAGAGCCCGAGAGGGGTACTTTTTTCAAAAAGC
>JAZUBE010000247.1:0-7794 GCA_045638325.1 Eubacteriales bacterium | reverse complement strand
TGCTCTTGGTAATCTGCTTACCGCTGAGAATGATACAAATCCCGATAGCCCCGGTACCGCAGAATTCAAGAAGAGCTCAGGATTCCACGCTTGTGACGGATATATCGGCGGAGCAAAACCCGGCACAACAGTGCTCTCGGTGATCACATCACTTTGTGACAGAGATAATATTGAGATTCTTCGTAACGGAGAGAGCCTCGGACTTGCCGATACCGTTGCGCACGGTGATATTATGAAGGCTCTGAACGGCACGGAGTGGAAGATCATCTTTAAGGGCAATGCAAACGAGGATGCAAAGATCAACATTTCCGATGCTGCTGCAATACTGAAGTATATTGCAAAGTGGAGTGTTACAATTGATGAGGTTGCTTCTGACGTAAATAATGACGGAAAGGTAAATCTCACCGATGTAGTAGTTATTCTTCAAAAAGTTGCGGGCTGGAAGGTGGAGTTTGATCACACTCCCGTTGTTCCCGAAAAATAAAATTAAAATTTAAGGAGATACAAAAATGAAAATCAGAAACAGAGTTATAACTCTTGCGCTTACAGGTATTATGATCTTCGGCGCGGCTTTTGCTACAAATGCAGATGAAGCGACACGTGCAAAGGGTGTGGTATTCACAAAAGAGTCAGGCTATGTGGCAAGTACTTATACCGGAACATTGAACGGAGCTGTTTGCGGTACCACTACTGCGGGTAATCTTGTTGATGCTCTCGAAAATAAGCTTGGTATAGAAGTTAAACGCGGAGATGCTGTGCTCGGAAATTCAGAGGTTCTTAAATACGGCGACAAAGTCGTTCTGACCGCTGATGACGGTACTGTTAAGTCTTCATTTGAAGTAAAGTTTATGGGAGATGCAAACTCCGACAGTAAGGTGAACCTCAGCGATGCATCAAAGATGCTCCAGAAGATAGCAAAGTGGGATGCTACCATTGATGAGATGATCTCTGATGTTGACGGAAACGGTACAGTTAACCTTTCTGATGTAGCGCGTCTTCTTCAGGTTCTTGCAAAGTGGGATGTTGATTTCGAAAAGAATCCCGTTCTTCCCGGTAAATATACAATGGTAAACAAGGGCGATATCGGTTGTTACGGCAATCCCGGAGCTCAGGGATGGGTGCCTCTCTGTCTCAGCGATGGAATCCACTATGATCTCGGCGTTAAGTTCAATGTGAAAGCAGATGAGTTTGCAACACAGATCGGCTTCCTTATGCCCAGCTGGGCGGACAGTAAGGGTAAGATTACCGTCAGCATCTATAAGTGGGACGGTGATTATAATTCCTCTATTTCCGCAATGCCTATAATTTCTCATACATTTGTTGATTATCCCGATAATTCTACTCAGGTAATGGATCTCCTCGATGCATCCGGTAAGGGACTTGTTGAGGGTGAGTATGTATGGCGTATGCATGATGGTGTTGATGCAGGTGAAGGAACAGGCGTAGGTATCTGGTACTTCGAGAAACTTCAGCCTGCTGAGTCCACAGGAATTAAAACATTCCTGAACTGTAAAGAGTTCAACATCGGCCCTGTAGCCAATATTTTCTTCGCTAAGGCTAAATAATCAGAAACAACTTAACTTTAATATAGGGAGAAAGAAAAATGAAAAACAGAATTATATCACTTGTTCTTGCAGGTATCATCGCTGCCGGAACAGCAGGTGCAGTTTCTGCAGAGGATACAGCTGAGAGAGCAAAGGGTGTTGCATTTAATGCAGAATCAGGTTATGTGGCAAGCACTTATACCGGAACACTGAACGGAGCTGTTTGCGGTACCACAACTGCGGGCAATCTTATTGATGCTCTCGAAAACAAGCTTGGTATCGATGTTAAGCGCGGTGAGACTGCTCTTGCAGCAGAAGAAGTGCTCAAGTTCGGTGATAAGGTAGTGCTGACTGCCGAGGACGGCACTGTTAAGTCTTCATTTGATGTAAAGTTTATGGGAGATGCAAACTCCGACAGTAAGGTGAACCTCAGCGATGCATCAAAGATGCTCCAGAAGATCGCAAAGTGGGATGTTACCATTGATGAGATGATCTCCGATGTTGACGGAAACGGTACAGTTAACCTTTCTGATGTATCAATGATCCTTCAGGTTCTTGCAAAGTGGGATGTATCTTTCGTAAAGAACCCCGTTATCCCCGGTAAAATTACCACTAAATTCAAGCAGGAAGTAAAATTCAATTCTGCAACCGCTCAGGATTCCCTGACCAATACGGGTATATGGGATGGATTTGCTCATTATGATCTTGGTGTAAAGTTTGTTGTC
Organism: Eubacteriales bacterium; assembly: GCA_045638325.1. Taxonomy (GTDB): domain Bacteria; phylum Bacillota; class Clostridia; order Oscillospirales; family CAG-272; genus UMGS1312. The sequence goes on along the minus strand of JAZUBE010000247.1, from coordinate 5,525 downwards.
GGTGAGGGAGATTATGCAACGAAGATAACTGCACATTGTCCCAGCTATGCCGAGAACACAGGCTCCCTGACCTTCAGCGTTTATAAGTGGACCGGTGATTATGCATCTACTATTGCTGCTATGCCCATTATAAGCAACAGATATGTGGATTACAAGGATAATGCTACTCTTGTTCTTGACCTGAACGATACTTCCGGAAAGGGACTTGCTGAGGGTGAGTATCTGTGGAGAATCCATGAGGGTTCTGATCCCGACGGAAACGGTGTTGGTGTCTACTTCTATTCACAAAAAGCTCCTGCCGCTGATACCGGAATAGAAACTTTCCTCAACCAGAAGTCTTTTAATATCGGACCTGACGCATCTGTGTTTATCTATACTGCTAAATAATCAACAGGAGAAAGAAAAATGAAAAACAGAATTATATCACTTGTCCTTGCAGGTGTGATTGCTGCAGGAACAGTAGGTGCGGTTTCTGCCGAGGAAGCTTCCGAGAGAGCTAAGGGAATAAAGTTTGCTGTTGACAGCGCTTACAGAGTAAATACAAGTACAGGCTATGTTGGCGGTGTTACTCCCGATACTACAGTTGAGACACTTCTCGGAGCTCTTGAGAACAAGATCGGTGTTGAGGTAATCCGTGATAAGACTCTCGGTGCTTCCGATGAGGTACAGCATGGAGACATGCTTGCCCTCAAGGCTGAGGACGGAACAGTAAAGGCTCAGTATGAGATCGTTTTCATGGGTAATGCAAACGAGGATACAAAAGTAAACATCGGTGATGCTACAAGAATGCTTCAGAAGATCGCAAAGTGGGATGTTACCATTGACGAGATTGCCGCTGATGTAAATGGGGATGGTAGCATGAACCTTTCCGATGTAGCTCTCCTTCTGCAGAATATCGCAGGTTGGGAGAAGGCACAGTTTGTAAAGACTCCCGTTCTTCCCGGTAAGGGAAGTTCCAGAGTTGGCAAGAACATAAACACAAGTGATGCTACAACTCCTACAAACAATCCCGGTAATATCAACCTGAGAAAGGGACAGGATCTCGGAGTTAAGTTTACTGTACCCGAGGGCCAGTTCGGTAAGTATGCGAAGGCTCAGTTCCCCAGCTGGGGCGATTCAAAGGGTTCTATCAGACTGAGTCTCTATAAGTGGGATACCGATTATGCTACCACCATTGCAAACGATCCCATCTATACCGAGTATCATGAGAATTTCGCTGACTGTACCGAGATTAAGTTTGATTTCCTTGATAGTGCGGGTAAGGGTATTCCTGCAGGTGATTACGTATGGAGAATCCATGACGGATTTGACGAGAGAATAAATCCCGATAATGAGAGTGAACCCGTAGGTGTAGGTCTTTTTGCAACCGGTTGTCCCAAGGCTGATTCCGGTGTAACTATCTTCTTCGAGGGTGAGGCACTTGATCCTGCATCCAAGGATTCTTTCGGACCTACTGCTCTTATCGGTATCGGAGACTAATCAGAAGCTAAAAGAATACCGACTCTCCTTGTGGAGAGCCGGTGTTCTTTGCATATATTCACAGTATTTCAAATGAGGTGAAAACAAATGAAAAAACTGATTTCGGGAATATCAGCGGCGGCTATGCTTTTATCAACAGTGGTTTTTGTGCCCGGTACAGCGGCAAGTCTGCCTTCACTTAAAGCCGATTCCGCTCTTATTATGACAAAAGATGGTACGGCTGTCTGCGGAATGAACGGAGCTATCAGTGCAAATACTCTTTCGGCAGAATTTGCCGGTGATGTTACTGTAAAATCTCCTAAAGGTGAGATTATCACAGGTGATACAAACGTGCCTACGGGAAGCACTGTTGAAAATGCGGATGGTTCTGTCGGTGTGCTTGTTTCGGGTGACGTAAACCGTGACGGAAAGATCAATCTCGGTGATGTTGTTGCTATTCTTCAGAAAGTGGCAAGCTGGAAGGTTGATATCTCTGAGACTGCGGCTGATGTTGACGTAAACGGTAAGGTGAATCTTGGTGATGCATCAAGAACACTTCAGTATATAGCTAAGTGGAGTGTGAAGCTGGGAAACACAAAGATCGTTGTTGATAAAGCTGCACAGAAAGCTGTAGCCGAGGACATCACCACTACTCTGTGGGCAGGACACGGTACCGATAAGTATGAACGTACTGATTTTGCCGTCGACGGCGCATATACATATACCATAAATGTCGCAAAGAACGAATCTGAGGGTGCGACTGTTTACATAAATCCCACCGAGGAGAAAACAGACGTAACAGTAAGCGCAACAGATTTTGTGAACTGCTATGGTGATACTGTAAAGACCGAGGCATTTACTTTCTATTATCACAACATGAAAGAATGTGGTTATATGCCCGATGCACTCATGCCGACGAATTCCAACTTCAAGGCAAAGGTGAAGGCAGGCGAATCCCAGGGATTCTATATCAAGGCTACAACTACTGCCGAGACTGAGGCAGGACTTTATGAGTCTACTGTCAGCATCAAATCCGAGGGCAAGGAGATAAAGCGCGCGAAGATCTATCTGAACGTGTGGGACTTCACTCTTGACGATGCGGATGCACCTCGATCATCCTTCGGACTTGACAAGATGGTTCCTGCGGGTAACCATAATATTGACGGAACCACCGAGCCTGAAAGATATAACGAGATGTACAAGAAGTATTACGATTTCCTTCTTGACAGGCGTATCTGTGCTTACATTCTTCCATATAATGTGGAAACTCCCGAGGCAGATACCTATATCAACGATCCCCGTGTTAACTCATTTGTAGTATACGGCACAGGTTATGGCGGAGCTATGGATGCTACAATCGAGCAGGTACAGGCGAGATATGAGAAGCTGAAGGATACCGATGCCTTCAGTAAAGCGTATTTCTACTGTGCAGACGAGCCATATGACGGTAAGCCCGATGACGATTACGGTGATATGCGTACCACAAAAGAACTGATCGACAAGTATTTCCCGGGCGGAAAACAGGTCGTTCCCATGGAGACGGGTACTCATATTACAAGATATGACGGATTTATTGAGTATCTCCGTCAGACCACAGGCATCCTTTGTCCCAAGACTTATGCTTATATTCCTCTTAGCTATTACGATAGTACAGAGATCGGTAATGCAAATGTATGGAAGTTTGTACAGCCCGATCTTACCCGTGATTACGGCACATATGCTGAATTTGCGGAGAAGATGGTAAAGGAAGAGGGAAAGGAAGCATGGTGGTACTTTGCAGGACTTCCTGCAGCTCCCCTGACCACATACCATGCATCTGTTGACGGAATGTACGTGCGTATGTCCGGATTCCAGATGTATCAGGAAGACGTAACCGGTGTGCTTTACTATGCTACCACCGATTACACTAACGGAAACTCTGTATTTAACGGCTACGGAATGCAGTACAGCTCCGGACTCGGATTTGAGGCATGGGGTAACGGAAAGCTTCTGTTCTCCGGTATGAGACACGGTGTTGACGGACCTATCGGATCTGTCAGACTTGAGTATATCTGTGACAGCTTTGAGGATTATATGTATCTTAAAGCGGCTGAGAGAACCATCGGTAAGGAGGCGACAGATGCACTTGTTCTTAAGGTTACTCGTGATCTTGTTGACTTTGAGACCGATGCTGCAGTAATGCAGGCAGTACGTGCTGAGATCGCTGAGGCTATTATGGCGGCACAGGCTGAGTGAGAATCTGAGAAAGGACAAACCCATGAAGAAAATAATTTCGGGAATTATTACAGCGTCGATGATTCTTTCAGCTGTGGCATTTGCTCCTGCGAGTGTTGCCGTAGAGGCACCTGCGCTGAGAGGTGACTCCGTACTTGTTATGTCAAAGGACGGTACGTCTGTTTTTGGCACAAACGGTGCTATTAAAGCATCCGATCTTGCGGCACAGTTCGACGGTGCTGTTACCGTGAAGGATCCCGCAGGAGAAACTATCGGTGATGATAAGAACGTTCCTACCGGTTCAACCGTAGAGACTGAGGGCGGTTCTGTCAAGGTGCTTGTGACCGGTGATATAAATTCCGACGGAAAGATCAATCTTACGGATGTTGCATCACTTCTCAAGAGCGTTGCAAAATGGAGTGTTACCATAGCTGAAGATGCGGCTGATGTTGACGTGAACGGTAAGATCAACCTCGGAGATGCATCAAGAGTACTTCAGTATATCGCAAAGTGGGACGTAAAGCTGGGACTTATGAAGGTCATCGTTGACGATGAGCCCCAGACTGCGGCAAAAGAAGATGCCGCAACGTCTCTGTGGTTCGAGCATTCAACCACGAAGCTGCCTCAGACCGAAACCGAATCCTTGGGTGAGAACACATACGTGATCTATGCGGCGAAGAACGAGATCGAGGATGCAAACGTGTACATCGCACCCTCTGAGGATAAGAAGGACGTTACCGTATCCGTGACCGATTTCGTGAACTCATACGGTGATACCGTGGAGTCCGATGCACTTGTGTTCTGGTATCATATGATGGACGTTGTCCGCCCCGATGCGCTGTTCCCGGCAGATGAATATAAAACTGACGTACAGGCAGACGAGTCTCAGGGATTCCTCATCAAGGCAAAGACCACCGAGGAGACCGAGGCGGGGCTTTACGAGGCTACCGTCAGCATCAAGTCCGGTGATTCGGAGATCAAGAGAGCAAAGGTGTACCTGAATGTCTGGGATTTCACCCTCAATGACGCAGATGCTCCCGCTACATCCTTCGGACTTGGCAAGGGTGGACTTTCAGGTGCTCACTTCCTGAACACTGCCGAAGCTGCAGATGCGATGTACAAGCAGTATTACGACTATCTCCTCGAGAACCGTATGTGTGCAGTAAATCTGCCTTACGATATCACCGATGAGAGATGCGATGAGTATCTGAATGACGACCGCGTTCGTTCCTTCCTCTTAGCGGGTGAAGGCTACGGCGGTGAGTACACTCGTACTGACGACCAGATTAAGGCGTACTACGAGAAGCTGTCTCAGAATGAGGAATGGTTTGATAAGGGCTACTTCTACTTCGTGGATGAGCCTCACTTTGAGGAAGACTTCAACAAGATGGACACATGGCGTGCGTATATCGATGCGATCTATCCCGGCGGTAAGCAGATGGTTCCCCTTGATTCTCACAAGGTTATCCCCCTGCCCATGGATATTTACGAGAGACTTGAGAGATCTGTGGACATCTACTGTCCCATCACACATCTCTTTACACCTCAGTCTTACAGAGGTAACGATGATTATGAGGTGTTTAACACCACTGAGTTTATAAACAAGAACGGTACTTATGATAAAGAGATAGCGCGTGTGACCTCCGAGGAGATCGGTAAGGAATCCTGGTGGTACACAGCAGGCAGACCTCTTCAGCCCTATGCGAATCTTCATGCCGAGGATGACGGTACCGTTTCAAGAATCCTCTTCTGGCAGCAGTATCAGCATGATGTGACAGGCTATCTCTACTACATGATAAACGATTATGCGGGTGCAAATCCTCTCAAAAATATGCCCAAGCGTGAGAATGAGG
>JAZUBE010000246.1:0-10512 GCA_045638325.1 Eubacteriales bacterium | reverse complement strand
CAGCACATCCTCTTTCTGGATACTGAAAGCAAATCTCGGTGCCAGATTAAAGTAGATCGCACAGTTTGACATTGAGCTTCCTCGCTCAAGATAGTAAAGAGTCAGAACATGCTCACCGGATCTGATACTTTTAAGAATATTGGAAAATTCCTCTTGTCTTACTCCGTTGATCGTAACCTCACCGGTAGAGAAGTTGATATCTCCGCTCTCTCTGCCGTGAAGACCTCCGAGGTCAAGAACCATTTTATCATCAACAAAGATCCACACATCGTCATCACCGGTAAAACGGAAGTGCATATCCTTACCGTATACATCCTGGTTCCCGTATCCGCCATCATCTACGACTGTTCCCGGAACGTTCGGTAAATAGAAATCCACCGTAACGCTCATTCCGAACCAGAAGTTCGTACCCACATAAGATGTACTGTTATCATTATCATTATAACGGCTGTCGTACATATAGTGAGTAGTCCCCGTATATTCACCCTCGATACCCTCATAGGAATACGTATTAACGTGTTTTCCGTTGGTATTTTCATAGGGTGAATTCAGAGGCAGGAAATCTGAATACTTTCCGTTTTCGGTATTTCCTGTAGAGTCTCTCGTACATTCAAGATAATCATAAACATAGAAACGCTGATCTGTCTGATTATATGATGCTGCATTATGCTCTGAATTGTAGTAATAATATCCGTAATGATCATGCGAAGGATCAAGGCAAAGCTGAAACAGATGATCTCCTGTACCGAGATACTGCTTTCCCATCATCTCAGTATCGGGATTAAAGAGAAGATCTTTAAGGTGCTCCGTATAAAGTCCGGGATACACCGTTCCCGCATCCGTGGGATTATTAATCGCATTATGCCCATTCGGGTACGAGATATCCTCGTTACCACGATCCCAGTCACGGAAGATAAAATTCAGTGTTTCATTTCCGTCATACAGATTTTTTCCGGAAGTTATAAGATTCCACACCTCGGAATGACCACTTTCCGAAACCGATATGTTTGCCATTTCCGACAGCACATTGAAAAGAACACCGTAATCAAACATATCTATGGTTACGAAGTTGTTCGTGCTTATTGTATCCGTAACCTGCGAATTAAAATGTCCCACATCATAGATAGATGCCATCCAGTCCGCATAAAAAACAGTATTACCGGTAATTACGGCTTTATCTCCCGGGGCATAATAACGATTATTTGTAATATCGTACCAGCCCTTCAGAGTATACTCGTATTTAGCCGGTGAACGCCATTCTTCAGGAAGCGTAATCGTACTGTTTGTATATGCACTATAGCTTCGGTCATCGGAACCACTAAGACTCATGATACCGCCGTTCGTACCATCAAACCACACAGTACAGGGACTTGTGATACCAACATTGAAGGTCAGGTTCTGGTTCCGGTCTCTGGTCATTTCAAATCTGCCCGTCTGATTGTTATATACAATGTATGCCGAGTGGCTGAATGACACTCTGCCTCCGGATACGTTAACAGTAGTTCCCCATCTGCCGGGAGTAGTCACTCCATTATCGGTGGAACTGTTGTAATACGGGTGAAGATATCTTCCGCTTCCGACATTCTGTATTGCATACGAGTTGTTGTTGTAACGAGTAATCGTCCACAGAAGAGTTCGCGGATCATCGAGATCGGTATATATCATTCCGTCATCACCAACACGAATTCTTACCGCATTACCCGATCCGTCAAAAGCATATGGCTCACTGCCGACTGTAGTATAGAATACAAACTGATTTACGTTTGTGATAAGATTTGTATTAAAGCCCGTCACTCCCGCAATGGAAACAGTCTGCTCAAACGATTCCTCAAGCACAGTATATCCGGATACCTCCGGAACAATTCCGTATCCGAGGATAACAGGATCATTCAAAGAATACGCAGTTTCTGACACCGTATCATTAAAATCGCCCTCAATGACCGTGACCATACTGTCATCCACAGCAATAATGATGGCTACAGTATCGGCATATACCTCATCTGATTTATATACATCGTCAACAGCATTATTTTTATTCAGGAAGAGAATATCTCCCACTCTTGCGCTGTATTCATCAGCATTCTTGTATATTCCCTCTTCGATCCATCCGAGACGCATTGCATCGGCACCGCCGTTTAAAGGAACATTCTCAACTCCTGCGTAACTGAGGCAGAAGGAGGCGAACATAGTCGACCATCCACCGTAGGGATTACCATACCATTGTCCGTATCTTGTAATTCCCCGTCTGATACCGCTGTCATCCACTTCGAAATTAAGTATACTCTCCGTATACCCAAGCTGTGATCTTGCAACAAGAACAACATTCTCAGCGGTAGTTGTGCCACGCTCAACTACCGCAAGGCTCATCTCCCAGTCATCTTCTGTCTCAAGGTCGGCTGTTATATCACTATAGCAGCTCTCCTCATGTATATGCTCCGGAATCGTACACTTCGTCAATATTTCGTAACACTCATCTGTATGTGAATGCTCATCATCTTCGGCAAGCGTACAAATAAGATTATTTATAAAGCATTCTTCACCATGAGCATGCTCGTCATTTCCGCAGAAGGCTTCTCCCGCAAGGGTGATGCCTGTCAGCTTCAGATACCAGAACACACCGATCGAAACTACAAGTGAGAGGCAGATAACGATCTGCCAGAAACTGTTTTGTACTCGTTTGCTTCTGTCTGCGCTGATTATATATTCGCTTATCTGTTTCTGCAAGATCCTGCCTCCTTTACTTGAAATTTTGTGTACTCAGAGCATCATGCAGTCCATTCAAATTCCGACAACGGCCAGAATTTGCAAATTATCTTTCCGACTACCTGCTCCTTTGATACACTGCCGATCGTACTGCTTCGGCTGTCAATTGATGTTTCCCGGTGATCGCCCATCAGAAAATATGAATTCTCGGGAACCTGATACGGAAATTCCAGATCACATTCACCAAGAGCTTTCTCTGATATATACGGCTCATCAAGCACTTCACCATTAAGGAAAACCGTACCATCGGACTCTATCCAGATGTAATCACCCGGAGTTGCTATTACTCTTTTTATCAGTATCTTATTTGAGTAATAGAAGGCACAAAGGTCTCCCGTTTCAAGATCGCTCGATTTTACAAGAATAACAATATCTCCGTCATTAAGGATCGGTTCCATACTGTTTCCTGCAATCTGCAAAACAGGGAGAACGAGCGTTGCAATAAGTGCCGCAACTGCCGCAACGACGACAAGTGCACTCACAGTACTTTTCAGTAGTTTTCGGAATCGCCGCCTGTATAGCTCCTGTTTCAGTTCCTTTTGCAGTACATCAAGCTCCGGGATATCTCTTTTTATATGTTTTCCCTTGTATTTTTTCATAAATTACTTATTCAAAGACTCCCCTGATAAGCTTTTATGCTGCATCACAGGCAATACTTCACTATCTCCTTTATCAGCACTCGCAATTATTTCTTTCGCTCTTAAATGCGCCGCCTTTATTATCTCATCCGCCTGTTCTCTGGCATTTTTCAGGTACATATCGGCAGCCTTTTGTGCAGCCTCAAATACTCCGCTTATATAAACTGAAGCTTCTGCGATAGAGCCGAGATTTGATATATTTATCTCTCTCTCCCGGTATCGCTCTTCAAGCTCATTAAGCTGATTCTGAAGTTTCTCGTTTTCCTCGGTCTGCATTACCAAAAGCTCGAGCAGTTGATACCGATTCAGTTTTCTGAGTTTCTTTTCTGTCAAAACGATTCCTCCAAACACACTTTATATAAATCCATACTTTAAAACCCATATATTGATGTTCATTTGACAACAACTATACATTATAATTATATCACTTGCGCAAAATGCTTGTCAATGTTTTTTGACTTTTATATGCAAAAAGATACACTTTTTTTCATTATTCGACAAATGTATATTTTCCCTCATACAGTATCGATATTTATTCCATTAAATACAGTAAAAACCACCCAAACGGGTGGTTTTTACTGTATCATTTTACTTCAGGAAAATATGCAGAAGCTTTTCGTAAAGCTTGCTCTTATAAGGCTGATATCGCATGGGAAGATCAATCCATGTTTTCTTATCAACTACTGATTTACTGTGGGAGAATGTATCAAATCCGATCTTACCGTGGTAAGCCCCCATGCCGCTTTCTCCAACACCTCCAAATCCCATTTCACTTGTGGCAAGGTGAATAACAACATCGTTGATACAACCTCCTCCGTAGGAAAGCTCGGTGGTAACACGTCTGATATGGCGTTTATCGCTTGTAAAAAGATATAGTGCCAGAGGTTTATCCTTATCCTTCAGATCGTTTACCACAGTATCAAAATCATCAAAAGTCAGGATCGGCATAATAGGTCCGAATATCTCCTCACCCATGACCGCATCCGTCTCAGTAACATTATCCATAACGGCAGGAGCTATCTGACATGTCTCTGCATTCACTTCACCGCCGAAAACGACTTTACTTTTATCAATGAGTCCACACAGACGGTCAAAATGCTTTTCGTTTATGATCTTACCGTAGTCCTTATTATCAAGAGGATTCTCGCCGTATTGCTTTCTGATCTGTGATATGACTTCTGTAACAAAGGCATCCTTAACACTTCTCTCACAAAGAATATAATCCGGAGCAACACATGTCTGACCACAGTTAAGGTATTTTCCGAAAACAATGCGTTTTGCCGCAAGCTTTATGTTGGCACTCGCATCAACTATACAAGGGCTTTTACCGCCAAGCTCAAGCACAGCCGGAGTCAGATGCTCCGCCGTATGACGCAGCACCTCTTTACCAACAGCCTGACTTCCCGTAAAGAACACAAAATCAAATTTCTCATCAAGGAGCGCTGAATTTTCTGCACGCCCTCCTGTGACCACAGCCACATATTCAGATGTGAAGCATTCCCCGATGATCTTCTCGATGATTTTACTTGTTGCAGGAGAATAAGCACTGGGCTTAACAATAGCTGTATTACCTGCAGCGATTGCTGTAGCAAGTGGATCTACAGTCAGAAGAAAAGGGTAGTTCCACGGACTCATTATAAGTACATTTCCATAAGGAACAGGTTGTCTGAAACTGTGTGACGCAAACTGTGCAAGAGGAGTATGCACTCTTTTTCTCTTTGCAAATTTCTTTGTATGTCGGATCATATACGAGATCTCAGAAAGTACAAGTCCGCACTCACACATAAAACCTTCGTAGTGGCTCTTTCCGAGGTCAGTCTTCAATGCTTCGTTTATTTCACGCTCATATTTCTTAACTGTGCTGTACAGCTTTTTTAGCTGTTCGATTCGGAATTTCGTAGGAATGGTAACTCCACTTTTATAGAACTTCCGTTGTTTTTCAAGAAGATCGCCTATCTGTTCCTTAGTCATCTTATCTGCTCCAATCTGCTACTTTGTAATAGAATCCTTCCAGTTCCCGCTTCGTCATAAGCTTCGGAACGGGATAAAGGGGATTAGCCTCTTTTTCGGCATATCTTGCCATTTCGGGAATATCCTCTTTTCTGATACCCTCAAGTTTATCGGGGATACCCATTCTTTTATTAAGTTCTTTTATAGCCTTAATAAATTTTACTGCACCTGCCATATGTGTATCATTCTCGTCTGCCACTCCTGCAGCTATACCAAGCCTGTGAAGCTTTTTATAAACCTTCTTTCCGTAAGCTTTAAGCACATAGGGCATGATAACTGCATTTGCAAGACCATGTGGGGTACCGTATTTACCTCCGAGAGAATGGGCTACTGCGTGGATATATCCAACATAAGATTTTGACAGTGCAATGCCCGCCTTGTATGCGGCATGAAGCATATTCTCCCTTGCTTCATGGTCATTTCCATCTTTATAAGCCTTCTCAACATTTTCAAACACGAGCTTTGTTGCTTCAAGCGCAAGCCGTCGCGTCTCTTTTGTGGTGGATCTTCCTAAATATGCCTCAACAGCATGAGTGAGTGCATCAATTCCTGTTGACGCAGTCAGATGAGGAGGCAAAGAATACGTGAGTACCGGATCAAGCACTGCATAATGTGAGATCAAGGGGAAACTCATAAGTGCATACTTATGCTTTGTCTCGGGGTCAGTTATAAGCGCCGCTACAGTTGTTTCACTACCCGTCCCCGCCGTTGTCGGAATCGAGATAAGTGTGGGAATTCTTCGCCATACTTTAAGCATACCTCCGAGACGGTTTACAGATCTTTTGGGATATACCACTCTTGCGCCGACTGCCTTGGCACAGTCCATAGCAGAGCCTCCGCCGATAGCGATTATACCGTTACAATTATTCTCACGGTATTTGGAAAGTGCATCCTCCACATTTGTGACCGTGGGATTCGGCTGAGTATCATCATAGATCACATAAGGCACACCTGCACCTTCAAGAACATCCCTGACAGGTGTTACAAGACCGTTTTTCATGATTCCTTTATCGGTAACGATAAGTACCGAATGTATCTTTTCTTTTTTTAATACATCTCCTATCTTTGCACAGGAATCTACAATTTCAGGTTCTCTGTACGGAAGAATCGGCAATGCAAGCCTGAATGCCCCTTGAAAAATACGGCAATATACTGATTTCAGGAAAAACATAACAACTCCTTATTTCCAGCTTTTCTTTGAATAGAAATATGTATCCGCCAAAAAGTTGAGATTACAACATTTTAAGTATAACACAATCAAGTTGACATGTCAACAAGTTTGCGGAAATACTTCCCAAAAAAAGTTATGTTATGTTTCCTTATGGATTTTATTGACAAATATGATACCCGTATATATTATACCACTTATATACCCGGTCGCACAAGCTCCGGGATAAAAATTCAGTGACACAAGTACTAATCTCCTGATTCATAACACACATCCCTTGACCTATAGGTCAAGGGATGTGTTGTTAAAACAATGTTGTTATATAGTACACTAATCCATACACCACACCTGCCGATGTTCCATAAACGATCACAGGCCCTGCTATGGTAAACATTTTTGCCCCTACACCGAGGATGAACCCTTCGGTTTTAGAATCAATTGCAGCACTTGACACAGCGTTGGCAAAACCCGTGATCGGCACAAGTGTACCTGCACCTGCAAATTGAGCGATCTTATCAAACACACCAAGCCCGGTCAGTAGTACCGCCACAAATATGAGAGTCACCGATGTAAGACTTCCCGCATCGGTAGCATTAAGACTGAAAGTTTTTTTATAAAACCCCATAAGCCAATGCCCTGCTGTGCATATTGTACCTCCCACAAGAAAAGCACACACGCAGTTTTTGAGAATGGGTGATTTTCTTGCACGGGACTCGGCATATTTTTTGTACTGATCCTTTGACATATTCATAAAAAGCACCTCGGGAAACTTCTTTTTACAAAGTTTGCCCAGAGGTGCAAAAATTATTCGTATATTACGTAATTACAGTACGATCTTTCTCGCCTCAGTATAATAACGCTTAGTCTTTGCCGCACCCATTGAGAATGTCTTTCTGGGAAGTGCGCCATGAGCCTCAACGTAACCGAACAGATCGGACTTCTCCATTCCGTCGAAGATGAATCCTACACACTCGTCAGCCGTCGCAAGACGCTCGGTGGTATCCTCACCGTGAATGTAGTCACACTCGCCTGCATTTGACTTCAGATAATCGTCAAGGAACATCTGGAGAGAACCAACAGTCAGTGCATGAGCAGGATCTGCGATAGTAACAGTCTCTTTTGAATCTTTGGTAATAACAGTAACAGTCTGTCCACTCTCACCGCATCCTGCGTGAGCCTTGAATGCCTTTACAAGCGCATCAGCATCGCAATCCTTAACAAGACGGTAGATAGGCTCAAACTCAATGGACTTATCTCCGAGAGATACGATCTCAACGAGAGCATATCTTGCAGGATGGTTCATAGCCGCATCCCCGAGCTGTGCCTTAAGATTCTCAAAGTGAGCCTTAGCTGCTGCGAGAGAATGGTTTCCGTCACCTACGGCATACACAACAGCACCGCTGTTCATGCCACCGCGGTAATCCTCGTAATACTCGATTGCTTCAACAGCAGTCTTTTTAGCCTCACCGTCAAGAGCATATCCCGTAAGATGTCCGCCGCCCTGCATGAGGTCGAAATCGTAGATCTTGGTTACATCTTCTGTGTGACGGAGAGAATCTCTCACCTCATCTATTACCCAAGACCACTTTTCATCACCGAAAAGCATTACGTGAGGAAGCTCAACAGTTGCCGCCGCACGGATAGCGCAACGGGGAGGAATTCTCTCAAGAACAGTTGCTTCTGTAGCTCTTACCGCAGAAGTAGAGCCCTTATTATAATCGTACTCTTCAAGGTCTACTTTTCCGACGATACCGTATCTTACACCACCGTCGGGAAGAGTTCTCTCAAGATAGATAATGGTATCATCAATACTGCATTTGAATGCAGAGGTATCCTTCATAGACTCAGCGATAACAGAGTTATGTGCCGCCTCTTTATCAGTAGCAAGATAAGCCTCGGGAAGAATGAAATTGTATGTAGAGGGTTTGCCCTCGGAAAGCTTTGCGCACTCCTCCCAGTACTCGGGCTCGGAGGTGAACTGATCACATGCAATAACGGACCATGAATCCCACACCTTACTGTTGCATGAATCACAGGGCAGAAGCACATCTGCCGGAGTAAAAATTTTCTTATTCATTTTTATATACCGCACCTTTCATTCGGGTTTGATTGCATATTTATATATAGCTTTTGCTACACCGTCATTTTCGTTTGTATCTGTAGAATATCGGCATACAACTTTTGCCTCATCCTTTGCATTACCCATAGCAAAGGAATAACCGGCGTATTTAAGCATCTCCACATCGTTGTCGGCATCTCCGAAAGCCATCACCTCATCGGGCATAATTCCGAGCATATCGCAAAGCATGGCAATTGCTCTGCCCTTGCTTGTTCCCTTCAGGTTCACTTCAATATTTCCTGGGATGGCACTTGTGATCTCAAGACGTCCGTCTCTTTCAAGTGTCTCCATAAGTGATGCTCTGTTTTCATCGGGAACAGTGAGAGCACACACCTTCTCTGCGCTTTTACCGGCAAGCGTTTCCTTCACATCTTTGACAAATGTAATATGGCTTTTCAGCTCCGCCACAAGGGCATCGGGAAGAAGTCCGCTTCCGTATCTGTCACCCATTGTGACATCCATAAAACTTTTTCCGCAGGCATATACCTCAGGATCGGCACCTGCCGACACCATGGAATCATATACAAAATTCCACACATCGTATGGCATTTCGGTAACTGATCTCTGATCTATTGGCTCACCCGTTTTGGTATCAAATATCATCAGAGACGAACCGTTCGAGGTAAGCGCATAGTCAATAAATTCAAGTTCTCGTACACCTGCAGGAAAAACCTCATGTGTACGACCGCTGGCAATTACGATCTTGATTCCCTGCTCTGATGCCGCACGAAGTGCACGTGCATTCCCTTCAGACACAGATACGTGATCGGGAAGAAGGAGTGTACCGTCAAGATCGGTTGCAATTAGTTTTATCATAAATCAAATAACCTTATAATCTTATTTATATTTTGCTTAGTGTATCCGCAAGCATACAGAAATCTCTGCTTGAGAGTCTTTCGCCCCGGATATCGGCACGCATACCGAGCTCTTCAAGTGCAGCAGTAGTTTTTTCCTTAGGATAAACAGAAGCAAGAGCATTAACGAGGGTCTTACGCCTCATAGAGAATGCCGCACCGATAAGCTCCGCCACACGCTGTCCGAACCTTTCGCATTCATCCCTGTCCTCAGGAGCATTTTCGTAAACGGAATATATTCCATTCTCATGAGGAACAAGCTGAATAACTGCGGACGTAACCTTCGGAGGCGGATAAAAACATCCCGGTGATACGTTAAGTACCTTCTTCACACTGCATCTGAGTCCAACAGCGGCGGTGATCGCTCCGAAATCGGAGCTTCCCTCCTTTGCGGCAATACGATCGGCAACCTCTGATTGTACCATTACTGTAATCGATGTATAAGGAAGTCTGCAAGAATACGGGCAATCCTCAAGCAGTTTCATGATTATAGGCGTAGTGATGTAATACGGAAGATTCGCGCATACTGCAGGACGAGCTTCACCGAAATTTTCCTTTAAAAGTGCGGAAAGCTCGGTCTCCATAAAATCTTCGTTTATCACACGAATATTTTCGTATTCACCAAGAGTCTCATCAAGAAGCGGAATAAGTCCACGATCGATCTCAACCGCTACCACTGAGGAAAATCTCTCGCCAAGCTCACGGGTAAGAACACCAAGACCCGGGCCTATTTCAAGTACTGCCTCACATTCACCGGATGCATCGGCTGCAGCATCGGCTATAGCCTCCGGGATCATCGGGTTTGTGAGAAAGTTCTGCCCATAGCCCTTCTTCGGAGCAAGTCCGTATCTGTCGAGAAGTTCTTTTATCACCTTCGGACTGCACAGATCAAGATACATATTTTTATCCTTTTTGAACATTTTTTTGCGGGAAACCCCTTTTGGCTAAAAGGGGTTTCCC
>JAZUBE010000245.1:0-3258 GCA_045638325.1 Eubacteriales bacterium | reverse complement strand
GAGCAGCTCGGTTATGTAAGCGCACCCGACGGACAAAAACCACGTGAAGTACTCATAACAAAGCAGGAATTCATGGAAATGGCCATGAAGGACGAATAAAATGACTTTTCTTCTGAGGCTCTGCCTCAAACTCCGCCAAGAAACTTTTTGAAAAAAGTTTCCTGGAACTTCAAAAACTTCACACAAAAACAAATATTACAAACACAAGACCAAAGGATAATATCATGCCAAAGCTTATTGCAATAGAAGGACTTGACGGATCCGGCAAAGGCACTCAGAGTGCTCTCCTTTGTAAATCCGTTGAAAAAGCGGGACACACTCCCGTATCTGTCAGTTTTCCCGATTATGACAGTCCCGGTGCTGTCCCCGTAAAAATGTATCTCGGCGGAGAACTCGGCTCATCCCCCGGAGATACCGGTGCATATGCCGCATCTATGCTCTTTGCGACTGACCGCTACATCAGCTACAAAACAAAGTGGGAAAAGGACGCTTCTGCCGAAGGTGCTGTGGTAATTGCAAACCGCTACACCACTGCAAATGCTTATCACCAGATGGCAAAGCTTTCCGAGGATATGTGGGACAATTATCTCACATGGCTGTGGGATCTTGAATTCACAAAGTTAGCATTGCCTGCCCCCGAGGGAGTTATCATGCTCTCTCTCCCCACCGAGGTATCAGCCTCTCTTATCGAAAAAAGATGTGCGGATACAGGTGTTACAAAAGATATCCACGAATGTGATATGGAATACCTTGCCGCCTGCAGAAAAGCTGCGCTTTATGTAGCAGAAAAGCTTGGCTGGACCGTTATAAACTGCGAAGACGGAAACGGTGGCATTCTCCCCATTGACGTTATCCATGAAAAGGTATGCAGTGCAGCATCCGACATTCTTGGCTTTGAAATACCCGTGTAATGTGAAATACAGGTAAAAAAAGAATAAACATTTGACCCTTTTTGATACCAAAGGGCAAAATAATAGTATAATAAAACCAACCGAAAGGATAAAATACCATGGTATATATTTTTCTCGCTGACGGATTTGAAGAAATCGAAGCACTTACTCCTGCGGATCTTTTGCGCCGTGCCGGTGTTGAGGTCGCTCTTGCAGGTGTTACCGGAGATATTGTGACCGGTGCTCATGGAATCAAGGTGGTCTGCGACATCAGTGCTGCCGTGGCTGCTGATGCGATCTGTTCTCCTGCAGGCGCTGAGATGATCGTACTTCCCGGCGGACTTCCCGGAGCTGACAATCTTTTTGCATCTGAGGATGTATCTCGCAGTATTGACGCTATGAAAAAATCAGGCGGGTACATCGCCGCTATCTGTGCGGCTCCCTATATTCTCGGTCAGAAGGGACTTCTCGACGGACGTATGGCGACCTGTTATCCCGGATTTGAGGACAGACTCACAGGTGCTGAGGTCTATGACTGCGACGTTATCCGTGACGGCGAGATAATCACAGGCAGAGCCATGGGCTCGGCTGTGGATTTCGCTCTTGAGCTTGTGGAAGCTATCAAGGGTGAGGATACTGCCGAAAAACTGAGGGATGCTATTCTTGCATAAACCCTTTTCTATATCCGACAGTAATACGGAGTATTTATATGTGTAACACAAACGAAAACTCAAATTTTCAAAGGCCCGTTAATCCCACAAGGGAAAAGAAGAACGCCATCCGTACAGAGTACAAGGCCAAGAGACGCGAAATGGATACAGATATCCGACGCACAAGAGACAAAAAAATCTGTGATTTTGCAACGGGACTTGTAAGCTACAGATTTGCTGAGTATGTTCTTCTCTATGCCGCAACTGAGGATGAGATAAACATATATAATATTGCAAACGCTGCCCTGAATCAGGGTAAGAAAGTGGCATTTCCCCGTTGCCGCAAAGAAGATCACACGATGAAATACCATATAATCGAATCTCTCGATCAGCTCTTCCCCGATAATTACGGAATAAAAGAACCCCCGGAAGATCTTCCCGTATATGATCCCGAAGTGGATACGGGAAGTGCGATTTGTTTTGTTCCCGGACTTGTTTACGATAAGGCAGGTTACCGGGTAGGTTATGGCAAAGGATTTTATGACAGATTTCTTTCCTCTTTCAATGGTTCATCCGTCGGTATCGTGTACAGTGATTTCATCATGGACACAGTTCCGAGAGGACGTTATGATATGAAAGTCGATATTCTGCTCAGCGAGAAGGGTGTGAAAGTAAGTGAAGGCTAAAGCTGTTATCGCCGCGCCGATCCTTCTTCTTATCATCTTTCTCTGTAATTTCGGTTCCTCATTTATTCCTCCCGAGATCATCGGTATGGAAAATGATCCGTATATCGTCGCATCTCTGATACAACTTTTCATTCTCGCAATACCCGCACTGATCTTCTGTCGTCTCAGAGGCGGCGGATATATGAAACGCCTCAGATTCAGAAGATTCAGTTCAGGGCATACAGCTTTTATGTTTTTTGCACTGATGCTTATGTTTTTCGGGAGTTGTGGGATAAATTATCTTATACACACCGTATTCCCCGGTGCAAATATTTCTTCAGGATATGACAGCTCAGACGGATTCGCAGGCGGTCTTTATCTCGTGCTCACCATGGCGATAATCCCCGCTATTACAGAGGAGCTGCTTTTCAGGGGAGTTATCGTTTCCGAATATGAGAGCGAAGGTGTACCTGCTGCTGTTCTTATTTCTTCACTGACTTTTGCTATGCTGCATTTCAGCTTTGCAAAACTTCCCGCATACTTTTTCTGCGGTATTATACTTGCGGCAGTGCTCTATACCACACGCTCTGTTTTTGCTGCAATGCTCGTGCATATGCTCAACAACACCGCTACCATCTTTTTCGGTGATCTGGTTTTCAGAGTCGTAAGCAGTCAGGGTATCGTTTTGTTTTGCCTGATTCTTGTACTTATTATCCTTCTTTCTGCAATCCTGATGTTCAGTGAATGCGAGAAGATATACGCCGGTTACGGTGTACTGAATGCCGACTCATCTTATACGGGCAAACGCAAAAAAGGATATGGTATAAAGGGAATCCTCCAAAGTTTATTCACCCCGTTTTTCATTATTCTTGTTATTTTATACATAGTGTTCGCAACCGTCGGAAGCTGATCTTCCGCAGTTATGCAATCTCTCACAGATAAGGAGGTCGATCGTATGGACGATAACAGATACAGATCAAATACTGATAATAACGAACAGACACGGCAGATTCCCACACAAAGAACCACTCCTGCGAACAGTACGAGAGTTCC
>JAZUBE010000244.1:0-3962 GCA_045638325.1 Eubacteriales bacterium | reverse complement strand
GTGCATCTCCTGCAAGAAGAGCCGTTGCTTCCCCGAATGCCTTGTGGCATGAAGGTTTACCGCGACGCATATCGTCATTATCCATAGCGGGAAGATCGTCATGTACGAGAGAATAAGCGTGGATCATTTCGATTCCTGCGGCAAATGGAGCACATGCTTCGGGAGATGCACCGAATATACGTCCTGTTTCCATAACGAGGAATGCACGTATACGCTTCCCTCCTCCGAGGACGGCATATCTCATAGCGTCAGCGAGGTCACCGCTACCGATCTTTTCGGTTGAAAGAATATATGAAAGAACATTTTCTATATATTCAGAATTGTTTTTCAGCGCTGAGACTACATCATAATTTTTCATATTCCCTGTACCCCCGATTCGGGTTTTGCACCATCAGCAATTTCTTCACCGCCTGCGGTGAGAAAACGGACCTTCTGCTCTGCGTTATCAAGTTTGCTGTTGCACAGCTTGACGAGAGCAACACCTTCTTCGAAAACTTCAAGAGATTTATCGAGAGGAGCGTTTCCGCTTTCAAGATACTTTACGATCTCTTCAAGTCTTGACATTGCTTCCTCAAAGGTCACATCATTTATATTATTCATGTTTATTCTCTCCTTCATTTGGGTAAATCTCGCGTACCTCTGCTCCGATCATACCGTCGGACAACCTCATTGAAATACGGTCCCCGATACGTACGTTTTTAGTGCTTTTGAGTATTTCACCATCGTTATCATACATGGCACCGTATCCTCTTGCAAGTACAGCCAAGGGGTCAAGAGCACTGAGTTTACCTGCATTTACTGCAAGAAGAGATCTTTTCTCTTTGCACTTGATCTCAGTGGCAGACAGAAGTTTGTCGGAGAGGGACATAAGTCCCATTCTTCTGTCGTCTATCTGATTTTTAGGATTGGAAAGCGCTCTTGATTTAGAGAATCTTTCGACCATCGCACGGCCTGCGATTATCCGCTGTGAAAGAAGTGCTGATTCTCGTTTGATTATATTTGTGATCTTACGTTTAAGTTCATCTGTATCAGGTACAGCAATCTCAGCAGCGGCAGATGGTGTTGGAGCACGCTTGTCTGCTACAAAATCACATATTGTGAAATCAGTTTCGTGACCTACTGCCGATATTACAGGTATCTTTGATGCGGCAACGGTACGTGCGAGAAGTTCACTGTTGAATGCCCAGAGATCCTCGATAGAACCGCCACCTCGACCGATAATGATTACATCGGCTGAGGCAGTATTGTTGAAATATTCAAGACCTCGTATAAGCGAAGCAACTGCACCCTCTCCCTGAACAAGAGCAGGATATACAGTTACCTCTGCAAACGGAAAGCGTCGTCCCGTTACATTTATGATGTCACGTACAGCAGCACCTGTGGCAGAGGTGATAACACCAACTTTTGACGGGATCTTTGGAATAGGTTTTTTGCGAGTATCTGCAAAAAGTCCTTCGGCTTCAAGCTTACGTTTAAGCTGTTCATATGCGATATATAGTGAACCAACTCCATCGGGTTCCATTTCGGTAACGTAAATCTGATATTGTCCGTCACGGACAAAAGCGGATATGCGGCCTCGGAGTATTACGAGCATTCCGTTTTCCGGCATAAACTGAAGCTTTGATGCAGCGGAACGGAACATTACAGCTTTTATAACAGAGGAATCATCCTTCAGGGAGAAATAATAGTGACCCGTACTATAGTGATTTTTGAAGTTGGATATTTCGCCTTTGATATAAATATCACATAGATGAGTATCACCTTCAAGAATCTTTTTTACATACTCATTAAGAGCAGTAACACTTATAGCGGTAGAAGCGTCGTGCATATTCTCCCTCCTTTCGGATCATTTATCTTCGATGAATTTCATTCGTGTGAGAAGTGCTGTTCCACAGGCGTTATCCGAAGCATATTGTGGCTCAGCAAAATAGCGGTCTGTTCCCCCAAGTTCGCTCCGGAGCATTTTACAGCTTATCACACCGCCTGCAAAAACTACAGGAATATCACCGTATTCATCGTATATGGCAGAAAGCATTTTTGAAAGTGTATCACGAACCGAAGTTAGTACGAAAGAAGCTACAGCTTCTTTTGAGCCGGTTTCACGGTACAAATTTTCGGCCTTGTTTTCAAGTCCTGACAAATTGCATGAAAGACCGTGAACAGAACAAAGAGGACGAATGGGTTTACCATCGTACTTTTCGGCGAGTATCTCCATCTCTTTTCCCGCAGGAAAAGAGAGCCCCATCATTACTCCTGCTCTGTCGATAGCCTGTCCTGCATTTATGTCTAGACTTCCGCCAACGGTAATGGGATAAATAATTCTGTCACTGTCGGGTGAGACTTCGATAATATCGGTAGTTCCACCCGATACGTGAAATGCGGCAAATTTTTTGTTTGTGAGGCCGGTTACTCCGGCGGAATACAGTGCCGCCATTATATGTCCTGCCTGATGTGAGAATTCGTAAAGTGGCACAGACAATGCGGAGGCAATCATTTGCGCCTCGGCAAGTCCGGACATAAAGCATGGCATATAAGAGCCTATCTTATAAGTGGGAGTTGTGGATACACCTACCGCGCAGATTTCTCCGTTAAGTTCAAAGAGACGATCTCTCAATGCATCTGATGCACCGGCTGCATTTTTAATATGCTGAAAAACGGCATCGCTTTGTCTTAGACCACGCTCGCCTTCTTTCACCTGAAGGAGCTTTTTGTAATTGAGTACGATCTCACCATCGGAATCGGCAAGAGATACGGAAGTTGTGTAATTGCTCGTGTCAATACCGAGAAAAAGTTTATTCTTCATCAGCAGATGCTTCGGTATCTGTAGCGGAAACAGCCTCAGTATCGGACTCAGAAGGAAGTGTGTCTTTTATAGTTTCGATATCTTTGGAGATACTGTTAAGAATACCGTTTACAAAAGGAACAGCGGCGGGATCATCATATTTTTTACCAATCTCAACAGCCTCATTTATTGCGATTCCGAAGGAAGTGTTTTTACAGATCATATCATATACGGCAACAAACAGGATCGCTCTTGTAACCGGGGCGATTCTGGATATCTTCCATCCATCGGAATATTTTTCAATTAACTCTGCGAGAAATTCTCTCTTTGAGACGATAGTGGAAAGTCCCTTTTTTATGTATCTGTAATTTTCGAATTCACGCTCATTACGGGCATCATCATATATTTCCAAAGCATTCTTTTCTCTGTTGAATTCGTATTCATAAACGAGAGTAAAAAGTATTTCTCTTGCTTCTTTTTTGTTCATATGGCTCCTCTTTCTGTCCTTTGGAACACTTCATAGTTATACTTGTATATTATACATCTTTTATGCATAAAAGTCAATGAATTATCGCTAAGATAAAGGATTTCTTTATAAAATAAAGCCGCCTGATTTTTATCAGGCGGCAATGATATTATCCGGCAATATCGTTGTAGAAGATTATCTCTTCGGGAAGTACGAGATTGAGCTTATCTTTAGCAATATCCTCAACATAATCATCATCAAGCTCGCTGTTGAGACGGTTTTTGAGTTTAGCGTTATATTCTTCCTGGTGTTTGTTTTTTTCTCTGAGATCATTGATTTCACTATTGAGATTGTCGATCTGTATTTTTTGTACGAACAGAGTTACAATGCAAAATAAAGTGAAAACGATTATAGCAAGTTTAACAGCGATTCCGGTCTTTTTAGTTTTCATTTTTTTCTCCGGTGTTTTTATATATCAAAACGCACAGCAGTCTGTAAATTATTTTCTGCACGGCGGGTGCGTTTTTTGGCGTATCTGAATTTGATTTCTGAAATAGCAGGAGATATCACACCTGCGGTAAAGAGTGAAAGTGATTTTTTGAAGATTACAAATGCTGCAATAAACGGCAATGAAATAATTTTATAAACATACCTGTGCAATGTCTTATGAAGAAACAGCACAGTTTCAATAACTGAGGGGAAAAATGTGCTCAA
>JAZUBE010000243.1:0-3830 GCA_045638325.1 Eubacteriales bacterium | reverse complement strand
TTGGAGGGGAGTGTGAGGGGCACCTTTTTTAAAAAAGGTGCCCCTCACACTCCCCTCCAAAAACTTTTATACTAATAAATAAACAAACAAGGTCTGCATGAATCATCAAACACCAATGATCTCTGCAAACCTTGTTCTATTTTATCTGAAATTTTTGGGGGAGGGTACGGGAACCCCCTTTTTATAAAAAGGAGGTTCCCGCATAAATATCTTACCTATCCAATAACCTTCTGAAGCTCCTCTGCGGCGATCCTTACGATCTCTGCGCAGGGGCGTGTTTTATAATACGCATCGGTACGAGCCTCGGGCACAGCCTCACTTTTCCCGTCCGGAAGTCGCAGAAGCTCACGGCACACGATGGAACCCATCTCAGCCTTGAATCTCTCGGCAAACTCCTGCCCGGTCTTATAAAGATCAGCTTTCTTTGCATGATCTGTATCAGCTCCATCACCGCACGCCATACCAAGCACAAGCATAGCACCGCTGACAGCACCACACACCTCACGCATACGGCACATTCCGCCGCCAAGCGCAGACGCCACCTTCATAGATGTCTCACGGTCAAATCCGGTAACATCCTCGAATGCGGCAACCACTGCCTGTGAACAATTGCAACCACTGCGGAAAAGCTCCTCGGCTACCTTGCCGTGATCCTTCGTCATATCCATCATGCGTCACCTCCGAAAAGCACAAGTGCTTCCTTTGCGGCATTCTGCTCCGCTTCTCTTTTGGTAGAACCTTTTCCTCTGCCTATAAGATTGCTGTTGAGTCTTGCCTCCACCTCAAATGTCTTGTTGTGGTCAGGACCGCTTTCACCTACGAGAACGTACTGAAGCTTCTCGCCTTCCACCTGCTGTATTATCTGCTGCAGAGCCGTCTTGTGATCAACAAATGACGACTTGGTATTAATATTTTCGATCTCATCGATAACGAAAGGAAGAATAAATCCTCTCAGCTTCTCTGTACTCTGTCCGCAGTCAAGAAAAATTGCCGCAATAAGTGCCTCGAACGCATCCGACGTAATTGACGGAAGTGTTCTTCCTCCGTTTTTCTCCTCACCATGACCGAGATACAGATAATCTCCCAGATGTATCTTCTCCGCATATTTTGCAAGAGCCTTCTCACATACTACGGAAGAACGTATCTTTGTAAGAGTTCCCTCCTGCTCGGAGCTGTACTTTGTGTATATGTACTGACTCACCACGATGGAAAGAACGGAATCACCGAGAAACTCAAGTCTCTCGTTACACTGGGAGTCGATACCCTTGTTTCTCAGCTCATTTGATTTTGAAGAATGAGTGAGAGCTGTTTCAAGAAGCTCCTTGTTCTGAAAGGTATATCCTATATCCCTCTCAAGAAGTCCGTGATCCAGGGGATACTTTGATACCTCACCCATATTTTCTTTTTTCGATTTATTTCCCATTACAGTACCCTTTACTCCGCCGCTTCTTTTTCGGCTTCCTTCTTCGCTCTGTACATAGCGGCAACTTCCTCGAACTTATCGATAGCACCCGTCTTTGCAAAGGTAGCTGCCTGTTTTACGGCGTTGTATATAGCTCTTGCATTGGAATTACCGTGAGCCTTTATAACGGGCTTTGAAAGTCCGATAAGGGGCGCTCCGCCGTACTCGGTGGAATCGAATTCCTTTTTGAGTCCGCGAAGCTGATCCTTCATAAGGAGGTACGCCACCTTTGATCCTGCACTCGCGGAATACATAGTCTTCAGCTTTCCGAAAAGAAGCTTACCCATACCCTCGATTACCTTCAAAGTCACATTTCCGGTAAATCCGTCGGTAACGAGCACGTCACAAGGCGCATCGGTTATCATTGATCCCTCAACATTTCCGATGAAGTTTATATCCTCAGCCGCACGAAGAAGCTTGTAAGTCTGCACCATGATCTCAGTACCCTTGTGCTCCTCTGTACCATTGCTCAAAAGTCCCACTCGGGGATTCTTCACTCCGTGGATATTCTTCATGTAAATAGCACCGAGTCTTGCCCACTGCTCAAGATATTCGGGAGTAACGTTGGTATTGGCTCCGCTGTCGAGCATAAGTACAGGAGTGGCAAACGGAAGCACCGTTGCGATCGCAGGACGATGTATTCCCTTAAAGGGACGAATGATAAGAGACGAGCCTGCGTGAAGTGCACCCGTGTTTCCCGCAGAAACAAAAGCATCCCCTGACTCCTTCAGAAGCCTAAGTCCCACTCCCATAGAGCAATCCTTCTTTGAGCGTACTACAGCCATAGGATCATCTTCCATAGTAAGCACAGTATCCGCATGTACTATCTCAAGCTTGTCCTTCGGGAAACCGTATTTTTCGCAAAGCGGCTCCACTCTTGCACTGTCTCCCACAAGAGTGATCTTTATATCCATTGCCTTTGCGGCATCTGCGGCACCATGAACTATCTCCTCCGGTGCGTGATCGCCGCCCATTGCATCAATTATAATATTCATGATAACTCCAAATGAATTATGCCCGGAACGATGTGGGCATCGCCCCCTACATAGTTATTTTCAAAAGTTTTGAGGATCCACAAGGAACTTTTTCAAAAGTTCCTTATGCGGGTGTGGGCAGAGCCCACATATCATATGCTATATCATTTCCTTTATCTTGTCAATCTCAGCGAGTGCTCTTTCGGAATACGCAGCATATTTCACCCGTCTGCCGCCTTTTACACGGTGGTCAAGTGAATCAATAATACCGAAATTCGCATTCATAGGCTGAAATTCACCAGTGCCGCCCTCGGATACGTATCTCGCCATAGCACCGATCATCGTCGTACCGGGGAATTCCACCGCATCCTCACCAAGGATCTTTCTTGCCGCAGAAAGCCCACAGACAAATCCCGATCCTGCGGATTCTATATATCCCTCAACACCGGTCATCTGTCCTGCGAAGAACAGATCTCCTCTGTCTCTCAGAGAGTAATCCTTTGAAAGAAGCCCGGGAGAATCAAGGAAGGTGTTACGGTGCATCACACCGTATCTGAGAAATTCCGCATTTTCAAGTCCGGGGATCATGCGGAAAACACGTCTCTGCTCGGGGAATGTGAGGTGGGTCTGAAATCCCACCAGATTGAACATAGTTCCCTCCGCATTCTCACGGCGAAGCTGAACTACCGCATAATATCGCTCATCCTTTTCGGGATGGGTGATACCTACAGGCTTCAGAGGACCGTATCTGAGAGTATCAACACCTCTTGATGCCATTACCTCAACAGGCATGCACCCCTCAAACACACGAAGCTCACCATGCTCCTCGTCAAACTCATGAAGCTCAGCGGTTTCCGCAGTCACAAGTGCATCGTAAAATGCCTTGTACTCCTCTTCGTTCATGGGACAGTTGATATAGTCCGCATCACCCTTGTCCCAACGGGAGGCAAAGAATGCCGTATCCATGTCAATGGATTCCGCATCAACGATAGGCGCCGCCGCATCGAAGAAGGAAAGTCGTCTGTCACCGATAAGTGCACCGATGGCATCGCTCATGGGATCGGAGGTAAGAGGGCCTGTTGCAATAACACAATACCCCTCGGGGATTGCATCTGCTTCCTCATATACCACTTCAATTAGGGGATGGCTTTTTATTTTCTCGGTAACGTAATCGGAAAATTTATCTCTGTCGACTGCAAGAGCCCCCCCTGCGGCAACTCTTGATGCATCTGCCGCCTCCATTATGATGGAGCCCATGCGTCTGAGCTCCTCCTTGAGGAGCCCTATAGCAGATGCGGGATCAGCATTTCTCAGAGAATTTGAGCAGACAAGCTCTGCAAATCCGTCAGCCTTATGAGCAGGAGTACGCTTGTTGGGCTTCATCTCGATAAGCT
>JAZUBE010000242.1:0-7332 GCA_045638325.1 Eubacteriales bacterium | reverse complement strand
CCCACAATGGAAGATGTTATCGACTTCCTCCGTCTCTTTGCGGATAAGTTCAAGGCGGCAAACCCCAACGTTCAGATCTGTGTTGACACATGGGGCAGCCCCGACAACTTCCCCGATAAGCTGGTTGAGGCAGGTTTTGAGGATATCATGCTCATGGAGCTTCCTTTCCTTCCCGCATGGAGTGAGGAGGGCAAGAGAGCAAGATTCCGTGAGGGTGTAAAGAATCTTGGCTGCGGACTTGGCTCATGGGGTTGGTATACCTGTGAGTATGAGATCGACCAGCGTGCAATGATGTGTGTGAACAACCGTGTGCTGAAGGATGTTTACAAGCAGGTGCAGGAGCAGGGTGACCATATTATGATCCCCTCTTACTGGAGTGAGATGGATTCCTACCATGTGCTGAACTACTTCTCAATGTATGCGGCAGGTCATCTTCTTACAAATCCCGACGAGGATCCCGACGCACTCCTTCGTCAGAGTGCGATAAATCTTGTGGGTGAGGACAGAGCTGACGAGCTGTACTATGCTCTTGAACTGATCCGTGATGCAAGAAGCGGCGACAGCTGGGCTACATACTGGTGGCAGCATGAGGGTGGCAAGTACAATGCACTGTTTAACACCAATCCTGCAGAGATCAGTGACAGAGCAGAAAAATCACTTGTTCTCCTTGAGAAGCTTGTGAATGATAAGATCGACTGCCCCGTAGGACATTTCCCGCTGAAGCCCTGGCAGATCGTGAAGCTGATTATGCCTCACGTTGAGCAGATAAAGAAGTGGGCTGAGTTCCGCATCGCATTTGCGAAGGTGGAGGATATGTACAAGGCTGAGGGTGATACTGAGGCTGTACGTGCGGCTCTTGCAGAGGCGTTCAGACCTATTCCCGAGTACAACTGTATCGTTGGTATCTGGGGTCAGGATGAGTCTCTCGAAATGATCAAGAAGGTAGAGAAGTTCTGCCGTGAGACAGGTATTCCCATGCCTAAGTGCGGATGGAACGATTTTACTTACAAGCGCAGACTTGTTGATTACCTTACATCTCTTACAAGACAGGATCACGGTCGCAGAGTATTCCGTGACAACTGCTTCTTTGAGGCGGGTCTTGGATTCGGTGGATACGACGAGACCAAACGTCTTGTTGCCGAGCTTGTACGTGACGGCGTACTTGTTGAAAACGAGAAGGGTGAGGTTGCCCTTGCAAATGTCGACGCTGTAAAGTATGACTTTAATATTTAAGTGTCTTGTGGCTCTGCCACACCGGTCAGAAACTTTTTGAGAAAAGTTTCCGACACCTTCAAAAACTTTCATGTAAAGGAAATAATGAGGGTACGGGAGAAGAACTTTTTAAGAAAAGTTCTTCTCCCGTTTGTTTTTAGGAGGATGTATGAAAAAATTATTGTCGTTTGTTCTCGCATCGTTTATGCTTCTGTCGGCTGTGGCTTGTTCAGATGGTGACGCCGGTGATAAGATCAATGATGGGACAGCCTACTCCGCTTACGGTGAGGATTGCCGTGTCAAAAAGCTGACAATCGGTGGCAAGGATATCACCGAGTACACGATCTATCACGCCGAAGATGCAAATGAGAATATCAAATTTGCCGCAGGTGAGCTTGCCCGTCTTATTGAGGTCGCTACAGGTGTAAAGCTTCCCGTAAAGGCAGGAGGTGCCGAGGGTACTGCTATCGAATTTGTTGTATCTGAGGATGATGCTCTCAGAGATGACGGATATGTCTACACAATTTCAGACGGACGTATGAAGATCGAAGGTGCGTCGGCAAGAGGTGCCTCAAATGCCGTATGGCGATTCTTAGAGAATGAGTGCGGCTGGGAGAACCTTATATACGGTACCTCCTATCTTAATGAATCGGATCATGTTGATATCCCGTCAGGA
Source organism: Eubacteriales bacterium (assembly GCA_045638325.1). Classification (GTDB taxonomy): domain Bacteria; phylum Bacillota; class Clostridia; order Oscillospirales; family CAG-272; genus UMGS1312. The sequence goes on along the minus strand of JAZUBE010000242.1, from coordinate 5,444 downwards.
ACAACGAAATCCGAAACACCTGCGTTTTATTACCTTAATATGTATAACCCCGCAAGTACAATGGTGAACGAACGAATGACACCTACTCTTGAGCAGACAAACTTCGGTACTGAGACACAGGCGTGCCATGGCCTGCAGGCTAATAATTTCGCAGAGCTTCCCGACTTTGTAAACCAGCCCTGCTATACTGATGAGGACACTTATCAGCTCATAAAGAAAAATGTTGAGGCGTACATACAGGAACGCCTTGATGCGGGTGAAAAGATTGGCAGGGAATTCAAGGAAGTGGATATTTCCCAGATCGACACTTCATATTTCTGCAGATGTTCTGAGTGCAGTAGGCTTTCAAGAGAAGAAAAAAGCTATTCTGCTCTTATTGTTAAATTTGCAAACAGACTTTCCGAGGAGCTGAATGAAAAATATCCCGGACTTGTGTACAAAATATTTGCATATCAGGGAACAAACAAGGCTCCCGCTACGCTTGTGCCGAATGAGTACGTGCGTGTAACTTTCTGTTATGACAGAAATTGCTCAAATCATCTTGTCGACGGATCTGAGTGTGAAATGAACGAGAAGTACGATGAGTGGATAACCGGCTGGAGCAAGATCACAGATAATATCTTTATCTGGGATTACGCTCTTCCCGGAGTTTTCAACCAGTACACGATCATCGACCACCTGTATGAGGATTTCCGCTATTACGACTCTCTCGGAATCGACGGTATATTCCATCAGACAAATGAATACGGAGATCTGGGATTCCGCGAGATAGAGAATATGCTGATTGCTGAGCTTAACTGGAATATTGATATGACGAAGGAGGAGTTTACCGAGCTTTATCACTCTATACTGCAGAGAAGATATGGTGCCGGATGGGAGAATATACTTGAGTATATCAATATTATGACCGAGGCTCAGGATAAGGTTGGCTGTTGGGATTGCTGGGGCGGACATGTACCTGAGATCCAGAGATTAGACGTGGAATATTACCGGGATAATTTCGATCGTATTATAGAACTTCTTGATGATGCAAAGGCAAAAGCTGCCGGTGAAGATGAGCTGAAAAATGTCGAAAAGCTCTATCCGGCGGTGCTTTATACAGGCTGTCAGGCATCCTACTTCCTTGAATTCCTTGACGGAGATGAGGATGGAATGGCATCTCTTGAGAAAAAGTATACCGAGTTTATTGAAAAGTATAAAGCTATCGGATGTACCTTTGATGAAACAAAGGATCTTCACGGTGGTCAGGTCACTGTCAAAAACACTCTTTACAAGGAAGCGTGGCTGAACTGGGGAGAGAGATTTGAAAACTGGATGGGCCAACCCATTCCGGATAATGCTCCCATATCAAAGAAATAAAAACTCCATAGGAGTACATATGAAAAGAATTATTTGTGCCATTATCGCATCGATGATGCTTCTGTCGGCTGTGGCTTGTGCAAAGACCGATTCTGCAAAGATATCATCTACTGCATCTGCGGCAGAGACTTTTCTTGTTGAAAGACTCGGTACAGTGCCCGACGGGGTGATACTCGGTGACTCTGATGTTGCTGTATCCTATGGCGTGGATATGTCAGGCTTCGAGAATGAAGGATACATCGTCCGTACCGTGGGTGACAAGACCCTCGTCTTCGGTAAGACTGAGGAGGGGCTTGACAGAGCTGTGCGGTACTACGTTAATAACGTATACGGTAATCCTGTGCCTGTGGATAAGGTATGGGGAGAGGGTGAGAGTCTTGAGGAGCTCACCATCTGCGGTAGATCTATTGCGGACTTTGTTATCACTGTGACTGCGGATCATCCCGAGGGATCATATCCCGAGAGCACTGCTTATGCGGCAACTGAGCTTTCATCGGTTATAGAGCAGGCGACAGGTGTGAGTGTGCCTGTGGTAAAGGATGTCGGTGTAAATCCCTGTATCCGCCTAACCTGTGACGGCTCGGGGAATAACGGCGAGGAAGGCTTTAGTGTGACCGTTACCGAGGAGGGTAATATTGAGATCCTCGGCGGACTTAAAAGAGGCTGTCTCTATGCCGTGTACGATATTGCCGAGAAGTGGCTTGGCATGAGATTCTTTGCGGCGAATTATACATACATCTATGAGCAGGACTATGTAAATATCACACCCACGGACAGCTATTCTGATGTACCGCTGATGGATCTGCGCTTCCCATCATCAAACTCACGTAATCCCGGACTTGTGGGGTTTGCTTCGGGTGCAGCCTTTAATGTGAAGAATAAACTGAACGGCAATTTCAGTTCCGCAAAATTCGGATACGCTCCCGTACATGCAGTCAGCCACGGATTATCAAAATACTGGAATACGGATCCTGCGGCTGAAAATAAGTGTTTTACTTCCGATGATGTGTTGGATGAAGTGATCTTTAATCTTGAAAAAGAGCTTGCTTTGGCAAAGGAAAGCGGCAGATATTATACAGGTAACTATTACCATGTGAATCTGGGACAGAATGACAACAACTTCTTCTGTAAATGTAAGGATTGCCGTGAGGTTGCCAAAGAAGAGGGATCGTGGTCCGGACCGTATGCAAGATTTGTAGGGAAGATAGCGGATTATTTTGCGGAGGAATATTCCCGTGCAATGTTTGGTATGTATGCTTATTGGGGAACTGAAAAGCCTTGCAAGGTAATGAAGCTTCCCGATAACGTGTGGGTTGAATACTGTATCGTGGGACATTGCCACTGTGGGCCTATGGATGGATCCGAATGCAGGCCGGACAGATACGGGCTTTCGGGAAACACTGCTGCACAGGAACGGGAGAACCTTCTCGGATGGTTTGATGTAACCAAAAATATCGATGTGCGCTTGTATTACTTTGCGGAGAATATCGCTGTTCCGTATAACATATTCCGGTATCTGTACAAGGATACTCAGTATATGTACAGCCTCGGTGTGCGTCGGCTGTACATTGAGATCGAGCATACCACATTCTCGTACGATCATCCCGCAACGTGGGTGTATTCAAAGCTTCTGTGGAATCCGCTTATGTCCGAGGCGGAGTACGATGCCCTTGTGAATGAAGTAATGCTTCATTGGTATGGTGAGGGATATACGTACATCCTTGATCAGCTTGAGTATTACGATGAAATACTTCTTTGCACGGACAGATACTTCTGGGGCGGAGACATTGATTATGAGAGATGTGCCTCCTTCAGCGATATGATACTTGACTGCTTCGATAAGGCACAGAGCCTTTCAACCTCTGCATTCACCGAAAAGAACGTGAGACTCCTGAAGGCTCATGCTCTGTATAATGCACTATGCTCATGGTATGACGATCTGTACGTGAATGGTGATGCGGAAGAGCGTGCTAAGTATGAAACACGGCTGAAGGAGATACGTGAGATATTCGAAATGTCCGGTGCGACTTATATTGATTTCTGGAGGTCGGCTGCCATTACCGATATTGACTGGGAAGGCGATCCCCTGGAGTGGTATCCGGGAAGAACTTACGGAGAACTTATAGATTGACACATAAGGAGATACTTATGAAAAAACTACTGTCACTTACCCTCGCATCACTGATGCTTTTGTCAGGTGTGTCTTGCACAAAGACAGAGCCCTCAAAGATATCATCCACCGCATCAGCGGCAGAGACATTCCTTGCGGATAGATTTGGCGAAATTCCCGGGAATGTTGTTATCGGTGATTCTTCCGTTGCAGCATCTTACGGTGTCGATATGACGGATTTTGAGAATGAAGGATATGTTGTCCGAACAGTAGGGGATAAGACTCTTGTGTTCGGTAAGACTGAAAACGGTCTTGACAGAGCCGTGCGTTACTACGCAAACTACGTTTACGGAAATGATGTTCCTGCAGATAAGGTGTACGGAGAAGGTGCGAGACTTGATTCTTTTACTATCTGCGAAAGACCTGTATCAGATTATGTTATCACCATTACTGCAGATCATCCCGAAGGTTCATACCCCGAGAGCACTGCTTATGCGGCAACTGAGCTTTCATCAGTTATAGAGCAGGCGACAGGCGTTACTGTTCCCGTTGTGGAAGATACTGCGGACAAACCGTATATCCGACTCGCCTGTGACGGTTCAGGTGCCAACGGTGATGAGGGATTTACCGTGACCGTTACCGAGGATGGTAATATTGAGATCCTCGGCGGACTTAAAAGAGGTTGCCTCTATGCAGTGTACGATATTGCTGAGAAATGGCTTGGCATGAGATTTGTCCATCATAACTACACCTACATCTACGAGCAAGATTCAGTTGATATTACTACCGAGGACAGCTACTCCGATGCACCGGGAATGATCCTGCGTTATCCTTATAACGCATCGCTGAACCCCGGGTACGAGGGCTTTTCCGTGATTCCCGAGTTTGCAGCAAAGAATAAGATTAACGGTACGACGAACGGTGCGAAGTTTGGCTATACTCCCGTTCTGACCGCAAATCACGGGCTGTACAAATATTGGGAGGTCGAGGCATGGGAGAACAACCCATGCATGACCGATCCGGATATAAATGAATTGGTCATTGATAATATCAGAGCAGAGCTTGAAGCGGCAAAGAAAAGCGGTGCGCTGTATCGAGGTAACTATTACCATGTGAATCTCGGTCAGAACGACGTAAACGTGTTCTGTTACTGCAAAAATTGCAGAGCAGTGGCACAAGAGGAAGGCTCGTGGTCAGGACCTCTCGTGCGCCTTGTAAAACAAATCGCCGATACCTTTGCTGAGGACTATCCCGAGGTAAGATTCGGAATCCTTGCATACTACGGTACAGAAAAACCATGTAAGATAACAAAGCTCCCCGATAATGCATTTGTAACTTACTGTATTACGGGATCATGTTACTGCGGCCCTATGGACGGCAGTGAATGCAGACCCGAGAGAGTGGGGCTTTCCACCTTCACCGTTGAGGAGGAGAGGGAAAACCTTCTCGGCTGGAACGAGGTCACGGACAATCTCAAGCTGTGGTACTACTATTTTTCCGATAACATCAGTACACCCACTAATGTGCTCCGCAATATGTACACCGATTTTCAGTATCTCTATAGCCTCGGAATCCGCGAGATGTTCGTTGAGTTCGAGCATACCGTGTTCTCTTACGATGTCCCCGGCTCATGGCTGCTGTCAAAGCTCATGTGGGATCCCACGATGACGGAGGAGGAGTTCCTTGCACTCCGGGATGAGATCATGCTTCTCACCTACGGTGACGGATATGAGTACATCCTTGAGAATACGGAGGCGTACGACACACTTCTTATATGCTCCGACAGAACATTCTGGGGTGCCGATCTGGACATGTCAAAGGTTAAATCAGAGAGTGAGTACCTCATCCACCTCTTGGATGAGGCGCAGCGTCTTGCAGACTGTGCGAGAACAGAAAATAATGTGAAGCTCATCAAGGTTCACGTTTTGTATAATGCGGTATGTGCATATTATGATGATTATAAGGAAGTCGGAGG
>JAZUBE010000241.1:0-4029 GCA_045638325.1 Eubacteriales bacterium | reverse complement strand
GGAGGATATTATGAAAAAGACTTTAAGCCTCGTTTTGACTTTTGCAATAGTTATTGCATCGGCGGTTCTTTTTTCCGTAACAGGTGTATCTGCTGAGTCAACGGGATTTTATCTGAAGCTCAGAGACGAGTATACAGCGGGAGATACGGAAATTGTTGCAGAACTTCATTTCCGTGATCCCGAGAATATCGGTATTTCCTGCTTCGGTCTTTGCCTGGAATACTCCGACAACATGGTCCTCAGAAGCAGTAAGGCGGAATTCTCAGGTGTTCAGTTCAGCAAGAATGTTGTGAAGTATCCATACATGATCCTCGGTGTTGCCGATGAGAGTACCGGCTTCACATTCCCCTTTGAGGATACTGTTATTGCATCCTTTGAGCTTGACATCATCGATTCAAGCTACGATAAGCCTTTTAGTGTGGATGTAACTGTGGATCCCGAGAACGGAGTGAGTGATCTTGCCGGCAATTATTATGATGAGACTCTTTCTCTTGACGGTATCTTTATTGAAGTTGAAAAGGAAACTGAGGAACCGGAGCCCGAGCCCGCGCCTGATCCCGGTGATATCCCCGAGCTTGATGATCTGAATTATACCGGAAGTGATAAGATATACCTGAATGAGAATTTTATGACTACAGAGAGTTTTACAAAGGATTTTATGCCCGGTGCATTCTTTATACAGGACGGCCTCCTTCAGGGATGGCCAGAGGCGAAGTCTCTTCAGTCAAATTACACTCAGGTGAATGGTGTGTTCGATAACAACTCTCCATATGTTTGGCTTACATATGACGTGTCCATGACGTTGTCGCTCAGTCCCGGAACGGTAAGTGAGATCCGATGGATGAACCTCTGCTATTGTAACGATAATCTGAAATACGAGGGATTGTCCGGCGACAGACAGTTTATAGCATTCAGCTATGATAATCTTAACAAGTGTTTCCGACTTTCCGAAGGGTGGTGTAACACAGATCCTTCGGGACAGTTTATGCCTCCTGTGTATAAGGAGATCTGTATGGATGGTTCAGAGTTTATAACTCTTGGTATGTCCGTGGAGAAAAACAGGATACGTTGTTTCTACAATAATGAGCTCATATTTGATTTTGTAAACAGAGATCTGCGTATATCAAATTATGTAGGTTCGCCTCTTCTTACATGGAATGAAGGTAATATTGTAAAGTTCGCAAATGTTACTGTTGCCGAGCATGGATATCTGTTCCCTGAGAACGGTGCGCATGAAGAAGAATTTGTAGTAGGAAGTGACGGGCTTCTCGTGAATTATTACGGAAACAAAACTGATGTGACTGTCCCGGAAAATGTGTCAAAGATCGGTACATTCGCATTTGTAAAGAAGCAGGGTATAAAGAATATAATTATTCCCGAAAGTGTTAAGGAGATCGAAAAGCATGCTTTTACAATGTGTCCTTCTGCCGTGATACGTGATTACGGTTTATCCATAGCGAAGGATTACTGTGAGGAAAACGGAGTGGTATATCGCTGTATTTATGACGGCGATGCCGATGATGACGGATCTGTGGATGGAGCCGATGTTATTCTTCTGGCACGAAAATTTTGTGGGGCGGAAACTACAGTTTCATTCGGAGCTGATTTCAATCGTGACGGTAAGATCAACTCAACCGATCTTACATCCCTCAGAAGATGGATCGCAAGCTGAGCAGAAAATTTAAAAAGGAGCCGTATGGCTCCTTTTTTGTTATTGTTTTTCAAATCCAATGAGAATACCGCCGATCTCGGCATAGAAACTGCACAGTCCGCGCAGCTCGTATATTTCTGTTGTACAAGCGGGAAAGGCTTTTTTGATCTCATTTTCAAGTGCAGTTGCGGAATTGCCGTTAAAACAATGACCGATCCGAACCTTGCCGGATGATAAACCTGCGTCGCGGAGATGACCGATAATCGTTGAGATCGATTTGGTTTCACCTCTGCATTTATTAAGGGGTTCAAGATCACCCTTGTCACTTGCTTTGCCTACGATACGTATTCCGAAAAGTCCCGCCATTTTTGCAACGGCAGGATTTACTCTTCCGTTATTTGCAAAATTCTGCAGTGATTCAAGTATGAAAAGAAGACCTGTGTGATTTCTGTATTCGGTAATAGCATCGCATATGGAATCAAAATCCATGCCTGACTGTACAAGTTCACAGAGCTTTAAAACTATAAGCCCGATCTCGGGACCTGCGCTGAGTGAATCGATAACGAACACCCGGTGTCCGCTACTTTCATATTCCTGCTTTGCAAGCATTGCAGAATTGTAGCTTCCCGACAGAGTTCCGGTGATAGTTACACAGAATATTGCATCCGCATCACCGAAAGCATTGAGCCAGTCGGAAGAATTCGGACAGGATGTGGATGAACGCCCTTTGTACTGTTTAAGGGTAGTCACCATATCAAAAACATCAAGTTCGGGAGTATCTATGTATTCCTTTTCCGCGGTAATGATCTTCAGCGGAGCAGAATCAAAAGGAATACCATCAAGGGATAGAATATCCGAAGCAGAATCGGCAACGATTTTTATATTCATACAATTTCCTTTCATTAATCGGGAATACCATTGTCGGTAAGCTCGCGGAGCTTCATTGTAATGACCGAAAGAGACTCATAGAATATCTCGCGGTTTTCATCTGTCAGATCTTCAGCTACAAGCTCAACAACACGGCAGGCTTTATCGGATACGTGATTTGCAGCCTCAGCTCCTTCGGGTGTGAGTACGAGAAGTCCTCTGTAAAGACTACCATCCACCTCTTTTTTTGTGACAAGTCCATTTTTTTCAAGAATACTTATCATTCTTGAAGCGTCCGACTTATCTTTACCACAAAGTTCGCAAAGATGAGGCACGGTTATTCCTTCGGGATAACGGTACATTGTTGTAAGATACATTGCATGAGAACCACGGAGACCGTATTTCCCAAGTTCATCTGTGGCAAGCTTATGCCAATAACGCGATGCTTCTGCAATAGCGATAGAGAATCTCTCGAATCTGTCTATCATAATAGTATGCCTTTCTGTAATGTATCGGGAATTTAAAATATGCTGTATTAGTAAGTCAATAAAACAATCGAAGTTGAAGACTCAACAAGATGAATTATACAGTAAAAAAAATGAAATGTCAACAATATGAAAAAATGTTCACAAAAACCATGCAAAAAAGCCCTGTGTTCATCTTGTCTGATGAACAACAGGGCTATATTTATTGTGTTTTACTCGCCGATGATCATTACCTGAACGGTACGGGTTCTTGCTCTGGTATCGTCAAAGTCAATGAAATAAACGAATCCGAACTCACCGAGATCAGCCTCTCCGTCGTCGATAACGATGGTCTCGCTTCTGCCGATGATGGAAGAACGGAGGTGAGCATCGGTGTTGTGACAACCCCATGCATCCTCGTCGTGCTCCTCAGCAAACTTGAGAGCCTTCGGGCCGGGATGGAGATACATTCCCTCGTACTTGCACTCGGGAACCATCTTGTCCATTACGTTTACCAGATCCTGCTGGAGAGTCTCAAGTCCGGTCATGGACATATCGAAAGCACACTCCTGAGTGATAACGCAACAAGTGGTGTGATGGGAGTAAACAACAGCGATACCGTTCTTTACACCGCACTCCTTGATAGCATCCTTAAGCTCAGCGGTAACATTGTGGAATGTAATGTGTCTGTCTCTGGACTGTACCTTAAAGGTTTTCTTGAATACCATGTCTTGTGCCTCCTGCTTCTTCAGATCGTCAGCAGCACGGCGTGTAGCTGCGATCATCTCGTCGATCATAGCGATAGGATCAGCAGCATTCATGATACCGGAAGCGGCACCTGCAGCCTCACTACCTGCCATGATGAAATCGTAAACCTGCTGACCGTTTGTGATACCCGCAGCCTGTTCAACGAGGATGTCGGGATTGATCTTCTTGATTTCTGTGATAACCTCGCGAACGTATCCCATATCACTTACACCGCCACCTGTTCCGCCCATAAGCTCAGATGGTTCAGGGTTTATAATATCAGGGTGAAGATTTGCGATT
>JAZUBE010000240.1:0-3654 GCA_045638325.1 Eubacteriales bacterium | reverse complement strand
TATTTTGTCGAGGAGACTTATGAGGCGGGTATCGGTCTTTTCGGTACAGAGGTCGAAAGTCTCAGACAGGGTAAGGAGAACCTCAAGGATTCGTACTGCAAGATCGAGGATGGCGAGCTCTTCGCTCTCGGAATTCATATAAGTCCATATGAGCAGGGAAATATCTTTAACCGAGATCCTCTCAGAGAGAAAAAGCTCCTCATGCATAAGCGTGAGATCATGAAGCTTATCGGGCTTGTCACAAGAGACAGCTACACCCTTGTACCGCTGTCACTGTATCTCTCAGGATCGAGAGTGAAGGTCGAGGTAGGACTTTGCAAGGGTAAGAAGCTTTATGATAAGCGTGAGACGGACGCCAAAAAGCAGGCAAACAGAGAGATCGACAGATATTCCAAACAGGGAAGATATGAATGAGCATATCCACTGATCGCATAAATTTGCGCTCGGTGGATATTTTTTTTGAAAAATCATGAAATGATCACAGTGCATTTTTCGTCTTTATTTATGAAGGCGCCAAAGAATCATAAAGGAGACCGTCGTGAAAATACGACAGACATGATCGTAAGTGCACTTTTCATGTGTGGTCTGTGCTTTGTATAAAGCCAAAGAAAGCATGGTGATTAAAATGAAATACAGTGACGATGTTATAACGGATCTTCCGAAAAACAACTGTAGTACTTCGCTTGAAATAATACATGGAAAAGGAGAGAAAATGGGACGGAGTGATGATACGATAATAACACTTCTGCAGAACAGAGATGAAACAGCACTTGAAATGATACATACAAAGTACGGAAGACTCATCAAGTCTGTTGCATTTAATGTGTACAGAAGTGATACCGTGGCAGAGGAATGTCTCAATGACACACTTCTCTCCATCTGGGATACTATCCCACCGAAGGAGCCGGAGTCCATATCAGCATATGCGGTGACGATATCCAGACGAAAGGCCATAGACCGTGTAAAATCCGCAACAGCGAAAAAACGCATGATCCCCGAAACGGAAGAGTATTCAGAGATGGTTGATGAGCTTGCCTTTGCAGAGGATATAGCTGATGCGGTTGTTGATAAAATTGAGCTTGGAAGGATTCTCAGCGAATTTCTCCGTGCTCAGTCGGCGAAGAATCGTGAGATCTTTATGAGACGGTATTTTGATGTTGAAACGGTAAACGCCATCTCTACAAAAATGCACATTTCAAAAAATGCTCTGAATGTAAGACTTTCACGAATGAGAAAGGATCTTGCAAAGAAGCTCGGTCAGGAGGTATCAAAATGATTACAAGAGAAATGTTGGCAGAGGCTATGAATGAAATAGATCCGGCTCTTATTGCTGAACATACAAAACGAGTCAGTCCTCCACGAGTTACAGCGAGATATGTGGCGGCAGTGCTGATATATGCAGCTGCTTGTATAGCAGTCGTGGTTACTCTTCCTTTTCTGATCGGAAAAGGAAATGATCCTAAAGTCCCCTCCCATCCTGCCGTATCAGTTACGACCGATGAAATGGATACGACAGACCCGGATGAAAATGAGGTAACGTATGATTCGTGGGAAGAGGCACTGAACGGGGAATACATGGAAGCTCTTGTGAATTTCAGCGGATTCTGTGAATACTTCCATGAGCCTTACACCATCGGTGACGATATTTCAGACAAGAGAGTTCTCGACCTGTGCTTCAGGTATGCCTTGCACAATTCATTTGATTACCCGTCTCTGGTGATAGATGAACATGAGACGCAGACCGTAAGCATCAGTGAGGCTGAGCTTGATTCGATCTGTAAAGCACTGTTCGGAGAGCACGTGTCCATACGCGACTACGACCGTTTTCTTTACGCATATCCTTCGGATTATACGGTTGCCGCAGACCAGGCTGCATCAAGCGGAGAATGGGGTACTATCGGAAACAGTGCACGATATCTTAAGGATGGAGTATATACCTATACATATGTAACTGACTATTGGGGCGAGTGCGCATACAGTATCGACTATGACGTACCTCCCATGATAAGACCGATGGATGACGGCTTTGCCGTAACAGTTGATCTACTGTATTCCCGTGATCTCGGAGAATCGGAGAGTGCTGGAGAGGCAACGTATACCTTTGAACTCACTACTGACTGCTCAGGTAAGGACAGATACAGGCTTGTGAACATCGACAGCGATATACACTGTACAAATACTGTGCAGTGCGTTGTAAATGAAGCAATGATGGGGTTTGAGCCGGATTATAGCAGAATCCCCCTCGAAGGGCATATGTTTACAATGTCAGTGGATGAGAGCCTCACAAGCGCCGAAGGTGACTTTAAAAACTTTATGAGTTGGAACGGTGAAGAAAAATCTTACGTGCGGGCCCTTGAATTTGTTAGTGCTTACCGGGTGGATGCAGGATATGTTATGGATGAAACCATCCATCAAAAGGCCTACATGGGCGGTACACAGCCCACGTTTGAAGGTGTAGAACCAATAATCGGAACGAATAAAAACGGTGTGGATTATGTAATGTATCTCGTCTATAAAAGCGGCGGTTTTATAAGCCATACCTATTTCCGAGTTGATTATAATCTTATAGTCGGATTTTCATATAGCGGAGCTGATGAGGATAGGAATACCGTGCTTGCATGGTGCGACAGTGTCAGTCCAATAGTACAGCAGTAGAACTAATCAGGAAAAATTACTTGTGTGCAAAAGCATCCATCGGGTAATATCATTAAGATGATGGAAAACCGTGTAGGGGGCGATGCCCACATCGCCCCGTACAAAAAAGATAATCTGAATATTACGCAGGTGGGACGATGTGGGCATCGTCCCCTACGAAATAATTCACGTTTTTTCATAATGATATTGACCAATCGTGGTGCCTTTGCAAACAAAAAACACATAGGCTTTCATTTTTTGACATAATCTTTCCATTGACAAATACAACTGTTCTTGATATAATTTAAAGTAGCATGAAACAGGGGGATTTTGCATGGAATACAGTGAACTCATAAAAATGCGCCACAGCACAAGAGGGTTTGACGGACGCCTCCTCACAGAAAAGCAGCTCTGCGAGCTTGTGACTGCGGGAACACTGGCACCAAATGCCTGTAATATGCAGTCGTGGCATTTCTATGCAACCTGTGATAAATCGAGGATCGAGGGTCTTTTTCCCGATGTTCACGGCAGAGAATGGATAAAGAGTGCAGGTGCGGTAATCGTTGTCTGTACGGAGAACGGCGATCTTATCGACAGATTCGGGGACAGAGCAAAATCGCTGTTTGTCATTCAGGATACTGCGGCAGCGGCAACACAAATACTTCTTAAAGCAGCAGATATGGGAATGTCAGGATGCTTTGTCGGTGCGTTCAATGAATATGAATGCCGTAAGTATTTTGCTATCCCTGATAACAGACGTCCTGTGATAATGCTTCCGATCGGGTATGAGGTGACACCTGAAGTACCCGAAAAATCAAGAAAACCTCTCGATGAGGTGCTCACAATAATATGATAATATAGCCGGATTTCCGGCATGTATGGGGATGTAATGGTTTCGACGGGGATGTTGAAACAGAATAAGCGGGTGGAGTTTGAGGAAACTCCTAAATAAGCCTCAACTTAAAAATAAACGCTAACAATAATCTTGTTGCACAGGCTGCCTAAGTGCAGCTGATGCCG
>JAZUBE010000239.1:0-2199 GCA_045638325.1 Eubacteriales bacterium | reverse complement strand
CCGCCTGAAAGTGCAAGAAGAACCTTCTTATCACCTACCTGCTTGCGTACAAGTTCTACCTGTTCATCTATAAAAGCATCTGCCAGAGCCTTTGTTGTAATGCGCTCCATTGTTTCCGGGCGTTTGTTGGAATCCATATTTAAACCTCCGTATATATAAATAGATAAATTAACTTAAAATCATATCGCGTGCTGCAGCACGCGATATTTTCTTCGGGCAATGCCCGATCAGGTTGTATAGTTATCGAAATAACCCTGGATGAATACTACAGGGGTACCCTTATCTCCGGAACCGCTTGTAAGGTCGCAGAGAGAGCCTATAAGGTCTGTAAGCTGACGGGGTGTAGTACCCTGAGAAGCCATATTACCTACAAGGTTGCCTTCCTTTGCGCGGATGCTGTCGGAGATAGCCTTTTTAAGCTCGTCACCGGAAAGGTCCTTAAAATCATTATCAGCAAGGTACTTGAGCTTAAGCTCGTTGGGAGTACCGATAAGACCGTCGGTAAATGCAGGGGATACTACCGGGTCTGCAAGCTCCCATATCTTACCCTGGGGATCCTTGAAAGCGCCATCACCGTATACCATTACTTCTACGTGCTTACCGGTGGCATCAAGAACATTCTTCTGAATAGCAAGAACAAGATCCTTGCACTCTCTGGGGAAGAGTTTTACTGTCTCCTCAGTAGATTTATTGGAACCGAGGAGTCCGTACTTTTCGTTACAACCGCTTCCGTTAACGGGAGCAGTGAGAATCTCGTCGAGACCGAGAACGATCTTTGCACCTGCAGCCTTAAGAATTCTCTTTGTACGTGCTCTTGTATGAATATCGCAAGTCAGAACACAGTCGGTATAATCAAGAATAGCCTTTGCCTGATTTGCAAATACGATCTCAACTTCAGCGCCGCACTCACGGATAAGATCACCGTAATAAGCAACATAATCAACGCCTGTAAACTCATGCTTATTCTCTCCGAAAAGCTCACGGTATTTTTCAAGAGAAAGAACATCCGAGTAAGGATTAACACCGGCAGCATCGATCTTATCAATATTTACAAGCTCATTACCAACCTCATCTGAAGGATAGCTAAGCATAAGAACGATTTTCTTAGCACCCTTTGCGATACCTCTCAGGCAGATCGCAAAACGGTTACGGGAAAGAATGGGGAAAATAACACCAACAGTCTCACCACCGAACTTTGCACGTATATCTGCTGCAATATCGTCCACAGACGCATAGTTTCCCTGCGCTCTTGCAACGATAGACTCGGTGATAGAAATAACGTCCTTATCACGAAGCTCAAAGCCTTCGTTTTCTGCAGCCTCAATTACACTGTCAGTAACAATACGAGCAAGATCATCACCTTCTCTGATGATGGGGCATCGTATACCTCTTGACACGGTTCCTACACTGCGTTTTTTCTCATCCATGGTTATATTTACCTTTCATAATTGGATTATAGACATAGATTCCAAATATCAGATGTGATATTTCATACAAAAAATTCTGTTTATAAAAATCACACTCTATATTATATCAAAAACAGAGCTTTAGTGCAATAGAAAAATGTTAGTTATTCCTCTTTTTTGATAAAAAATTATTGTTCGAATTCAACAATTCCTGCTTCATCACACTTTTTCAGAAGATCTGCTTTTATAATAAGATATTCAGTCCCGTCAACTTTGTACGTTTCCACTATACCGGATACCTTAACAAATGATTTATCTGTAGGCTTATCACCTTCATAATCGATTCTGAATCCCACTCTTGTGACAGGATCTTTAGAATGGTCATGATCCTCATGGCAATGCTCACGGACATTTCTGTATACCTGGTAGTACATCTCATTCTGATACATTTCAGCCATGTACTCACCTTCAAATTCGATACGCTTTCCGATAAAATCCCCGGGATACTTATACACTTCGTTAACAGCATTCACAAATTTCTCCTCAGTGATCTTATAGGTATCTCCGTCCTGTAAAAGATTACCTCTCTCCTCACCCGAGTCTTCATATTTATGAACATGCTCTGTGGTAGCATCACCTTCATTTTTATCCTGTTGATGCAAATGTTCCGTGATAAATCCGGTTGCATCGCCGGTTTTACCATCATTCTTATCATTAACACAGCCTGAAAGAATAAGTGCCGATAAAGCAAGCATTATTATTATGTTCTTTTTCATTTTTTCAAATTCCTTTC
>JAZUBE010000238.1:0-7487 GCA_045638325.1 Eubacteriales bacterium | reverse complement strand
AGAGTCAGAACTAACGGAGTTCGTCTCTCCCATACAAAAAGCCCATCACGTTGTGATGAGCTTTTTTTGGTGACCCATCGGAGAGTCAGAACTAACGGAGTTCGACTCTCACATACAAAAAGCCCATCACGTTGTGATGAGCTTTTTTGGTGACCCATCGGAGAGTCAAAACTAACGGAGTTCGACTCTCCCATGTAAAAAGCCCATCACGTTGTGATGAGCTTTTTTTGGTGACCCATCGGAGAGTCGAACTCCGGACACCATGATTAAAAGTCATGTGCTCTGCCATCTGAGCTAATGGGTCATTCCATATTTTATTGTCTGCGTTTTCGCGCCTAATTATAATACCATATTACGGATAAAAAGTCAATACTTATCTTAAATTTTTCCTTATTTTATAAAAGATTTCAGCCTCCGGAAATCCCGGAGGCTGAAATAAATTAAAATTAGTCTTTGATCTCGAAGTCCGTGCCGTACTCGAGGTTGGTACCGTTCTTCCAAAGCTCCTCATGGCGCTTATAGGTAGACTCGGGAACAGGCTCATAAGGATGAGAAGATCTGGGGAGAAGCTGATCACCTGCAACCCAAGGAGTTGTACAAGCATGATCGTTTCTGTATGCATCTCTCTCCTCCTTATTACGGAGGTTAGGAACCTTAACAGGTACGTTACCGTCGAGGATAGACTTATATGCGAGAAGTCCGCAGATACCCATATCAACAGCGGTATAAACGTCGATTGCCCATTCACCCTGAGGACGGCCGAGCATCTTCTCAATGAAGAAGTGAGTAGCGTAGAAGTCGGAACCACCGTGAGTACCGAACTGCTTTGCCTTCTCAGGCTCTACAGGAGGCTCGGGATTGTAGTTCTCCCATTCACCCTTACAGAACTTATCGCTCTCAAGGTATACGTGCATAAGCTCGCTATTCTCGTTGTAGGGGAAACGATCACCCTCCATCATACCCTTCTGACCGTAGATCATGTAGTTGTAGCTGCAGGGCTCTCTCTTAAGGTCACCGTGAACGGAACGAGCGATTGCACCATTCTCAAGGGTAACGATCTCAATACCGGTACCACGGGTGATAGCGATATCCTTATACTTGTCATGGAGAGGAGTCTCAAATCCTACTACCTGAACAGGACGAAGTCCGGTCATGGTGAGCATAGGACCAATGGAGTGAGTACAGTAGAATGTAGGATGCATTCTGTTTCTCCAGTGATCGGGATCACCGTAGGTGATCTGAGGCCAGATTGCGGTACAGTCGTGGATGTACTCACCCTCGATGTATGTAACCTCACCGATATCGCCTCTCTTATAACGATGCCACATCTCAAATGCATGACGCATGTAGCAGTAGTTCTCAGCGTAGGTGTATACGAGGCCTGTCTCCTCAACAGTCTCGATAAGCTCAACAGCCTGTGCCATGGTCTCGCAGGGGAGAACCTCTGACATTACGTGCTTACCTGCCTTAAGGCAACGGATAGCGTATACTGCGTGCTCAGTAGCGTAGTTTGCAAGAACAACAGCGTCCATATCGTGCTTGATGAACTCATCAAAGTCGGTATAGGTTGCGATGTTCATACCTCTCTGCTCACCCTCCTTAGTGATACCCTCAAGGATGGGCTCGTACTTGTCACATACTGCAACAAGCTCTGCGTCGTCATGATTGAACAGGACGTTGATCATTGTATGTCCACGGTAACCACCGAAGACACCGATCTTAAGTTTTGCCATAATTAAAATCCTCTCTTTATGGAATTAAATTATCTATTTTCTCTTCTTTTCTTGAAAGAAAAGAAGCAAAAGAACTTTATACTATCGGTCTATGCTATAAATATTATTAGTCCTTCTACATAAAGGCTGATTTAGTCTGAATATCATTTCTTACTCAGGCTTGTAACCATCCTTCAGGGTAATAACTCTGTTGAATGTTCCCTCTGTCTTGGAATCGGGAGTAAAGTAGCCCATTCTAACGAACTGAACTGACTCACCGGGCTTCAGATCCTTCACAGATGCCTCAGCTTTAGCAGAGACGAGTTTCTTTGCGGAATCGGGATTCACATAAGGAAGAACCTCAGAAACGTCGTGCTCTGATGTCGTAAAGGAGGCAACATTGGGAATGGTAAAGAGTCTGTCGTACATTACGATATCGATATCTTCAGCATTCTCTGCTGAGATCCAGTGGATAGTTCCCTTCACTTTGCGTCCGTCAGCAGGCATTCCGGTACCTGTCTCAAGATCTGCAGTACAGCGGATCTCCTTGATAGTACCGTCGTCGTTTTTCACGATCTCGTTACACTTAACGATATACGCACCCATAAGACGAACTTCTCCATCGGGTTTCATACGGAAGAACTTCGGAGGAGGAACCTCAGCAAAGTCAGATGCCTCAATATAAAGCTCACGCGTGAAAGGAAGCTCTCGGGTACCCATCTCGGGCTTTCCGGGATGATTGGGGAGTGAGAAATACTCAGTCTTATCCTCGGGATAATTTGTGATAACAACCTTAACAGGCTCTGTTACACAAACTTTACGGAGTGCGGAGTCATTCAGCTCCTCACGGAGGCAGTAATCGAGCAGTTCTGCAGCAGCAGTAGCATCGGTATTGGACACACCGGCACGCTGTACGAAGTTAAAGATAGAAGACGGAGTATATCCACGGCGACGAAGTCCGGAAAGTGTAGGCATTCTTGGATCATCCCAGCCATCAACAACACCATTCTCAACGAGGAAACGAAGAAAACGCTTACTCATTACGGTATAAGTTACATTCATGCGGCCGAACTCACGCTGCTTCGGTCTCTTGTCAAATCCGCACTTCTCTACTACCCAGTCATACAGAGGTCTGTGGTTACGGAACTCTGTGGAACAAAGAGAATGGGTAATACCCTCAAGGGCATCCTGAATGGGATGAGCGAAATCGTACATGGGATAGATGCACCACTTATCGCCCTGGCGGTGATGATGCACGTGACGGATTCTGAAAATTACGGGATCACGGAGATATGAGTTATCATTCTCGGGATCGATCTTTGCACGGAGTGTACGTGCTCCATCGGGGAACTCACCGTTCTTCATTCTCTCGAAGAGATCAAGGCTTTCCTCAACCGGACGGTCTCTGTAAGGAGACACGGTACCTTTATCATTGTAGTCATCAGCGTCACCACGATGCTCAGCAAGCTCTTCTTTTGAGAGGTCACACACATACGCATCACCATTTTTGATAAGCTGTACAGCGAACTCATAGCACTTCTCAAAGTAATCAGAGCCGTAGAAAACACCGCCGTTAGGTTCAGCACCGAGCCACATAAGATCCTCAAGAATAGAGCGAACAAACTCGTCGCTCTCCTTCATGGGGTTGGTGTCATCGTAACGGAGATTAAACTTACCGTTGTACTTTGCGGCAATAGCGGCATTTATATATATAGCCTTTGCACTACCGATATGCAGATATCCGTTGGGCTCAGGGGGGAATCTTGTGTGGATACTGTTAACAGTACCCTCTGCAAGGTCGGTATCAATAATATCGGTAATAAAATTGGAATCTTTCATTTCAATATCAAGTGACATATTTACACCTCAATTCAGAATTAAAGGTTATCTGCAAATGCAGTAAGTCTCGCCTTTGATCTGTCAGCACCAAGGATGCTCATTACAGAGCAAAGATCAGGAGAGGTCTTCTTACCTGTGATAGCTATACGAAGGAACATGGAAACGTCACCAACACTTCCCTTGTAGGAATCGGGGTTCTTCTTATACTCCTTCATATCGGGACAGAAGCCGTGTGCCTCTGCGATCTCCTTGACCTTTGCAAACCATGCATCGTTGTCAAGATCGGTAGAGTATGCATCAGCAAAGTCACGGATGATAGCAGCGACATCAGATTTGTCGAAGTTTTCGGGAATCTGATCCTCTATCTCATAATACTCATCATAGAAGAAGCCCATATATGCCTTTGCTTCCTTCCAGAGTCCAAGATCCTTACGAGGCTTTGCACCGCCACGACCGATAGCGAATATCTTTGTTGCATAGTCCTTGTCGGCACTGAGCTTTGTGGCAAAATCGGGATCCTCCGCCTCAGCCCACTCGGTAACGAGAGTACAAACCTTCTCCGCGTCCATCTTTGCAATGACGTTCTTTGAAACATCATAAAGCTTTGCGTAATCGAAAAGGCTTCCCGCAGGATTAAGCTTCTTCGGTGAGAATTTGAATGTATCTGCAGGAACATCGGGATTCGCTCTGCGCCAATCCTCAAAATTGGAGTTAAGAAGAGTCATGATATACTCATAAACTGCCTCAACCGGGAATCCTTCTCCCTTGTAATATGTGAGAGCAAGCTCGGGATCCTTACGCTTTGAGAGTTTTCTCTTGGATGTGCCGTCCATCTTCATGAGAGGACCGATATGCACGTACTTGGGGATCTTAAATCCAAGCGCCTTAAAGAGCTGAATATGGAAAGGCAGAGTTGCGATCCACTCGTCACCACGCACAACATGAGTAGTACGCATAAGGTGATCGTCAACTGCATGAGCAAAGTGATATGTGGGAATTCCGTCAGACTTCAGAAGCACGTGATCGATGTCATTCTCAGTTACATTAAGTGTTCCTTTAACAACATCGTCAAACTTGAACTGATTCTCAATAGAGCCTGTACTGCGGAAACGAAGCACCCAAGGGTTTCCTGCATCCATCTGAGCCTTAATGTCCTCAATGGAGCGGTCACGCCACATTGCATACTTGCCGTAGTAACCGTAGTTCTCCTTGTTTGCCTCCTGAGTCTCTCTCATTGAGGCAAGCTCATCCTCGGTGCAGAAGCAGGGGTATGCCTGTCCCTCGGATACAAGCTTCTTTGCATATACGTGGTAAATATCAGCACGCTGACGCTGTCTGTAGGGGCCGTAATTACCATTGTCACCGTCGATAGTCGCACCCTCGTCGAATGCGATTCCGTAATGCTTCAGGGTTTCGATCAGCACCTCAACGGCACCATCGACCTCACGCTTAGCATCGGTATCCTCAACACGGAGGAAAAGTATTCCGCCGCTCTGGTGAGCCATTCTCTCAGCGGTAAGTCCCTGAACAAGGTTACCGAGATGTACAAATCCCGTAGGGGACGGAGCCATTCTGGTTACAACTGTTCCCTCGGGGAGGTTTCTGACGGGAAATCTCTCCTCAAGAGACTCGGGAGTCTCTGTCACATTGGGAAACAGCAATTCTGCAAGTACACTATAGTCCATTTATATAAGTCCTTTCGGTTGTCTTTCAGTCAAGGGTGAGAGCGTCGCGGATGTAGTAGTTGCACCGCACTTCCCTCTCAATGGTGGACACCGGACCGTGTCCGGGGTATATTTGAAGCTCACCATTCATTGCGGCAAGCATTTTAAGCGATTTCATAATTACTCGTGCGTCACCGCCGTAAAGATCACTTCTGCCGATGTTGTTTGCGAAAAGCGTATCACCGGTGAAGAGATAATCTTCACATTCAAGGCACATTGAGCCTTTTGAGTGCCCCGGTGTATGTATGACCCTGAGTTCTATATCACCTGCGGTAATAACGTCACCATCTGATACGGTACTGTCCGCAGCACCAACAGTAAAATCTCCGTGGAAGAAATCACAGTACCCGTTCTTCATTCCGTCGGTGAGCATCTCAGCATCATTCTGATGAGTGATGACCTTTGCACCGGTCGCATCTCTTACTTCATCAAGTGTCAGTATATGGTCGAAGTGTCCGTGAGTCAGGATGATGTATCTTAGAGTAGCACCGCGCTTTTCAAGATCGCGTGCAAGTCTCGCAAGAGGTACAGCGCAGTCAATAAGAACAGCATCATTTCCCTCGGTAACAAGGTAAGAATTACAGTCAAATCCTTCTCCGAAATATGTAATTACTTCCACAAGACACACCTCCCCATAATGATTCATATTATTATAACACAATATACGTAAATAAACAATATTATTTTTGCCATTATTTCAAAAAATTATCATAAGTACAAGGCGAAATAAGAAAATCAATCGGCATATATCCCATTCATAATAGTATCAAGCTGTATCTTTATAAACTCCTGTTCTCGCAGTCGCTGTTTACCGAAGCCGTTGTTATTAAGTTTCTGCACCAATAGATATGCTAACCGTATGAACTCACGGATAGATATATTTAGTTGCCTTTCCAAATCGGCACCTTCAAGAATGTTAGTCATCATATAATCGCATGAACCAACTGCACTGGGAAGATTCCGTGCAATTTCAACTGCCTGCTGCTTGTTCCCCTGCTCAAATAAAACCAAGCACAGGATTTCATTTGCACAATGCCGCCACCTGTCCTCAGTGCAAGTGCTAAGAATTTTCCTGCACAACACTTCGGCTTCATCAAGCAGCTTGATCTTTTCTTCTCTTTCTTTTGATTTAGAATGATACCACAGATCAGATGCCAGAAGCTGCATCAAGTGCCAGCAATCTGGTAATTCGTGGAGGGAAGATCGTATGTAATCAATTCCAGATTCAATGTTGTTTTCGATAACGAGTGTTCCGTCTTCTCTCGGTACACATTGACGAATGCGATCATATTCACTGCATATTTCTTTAATTTTAGCTTCCTTTGCAGCCTCATCAACACCGAGCAATGTATCAACGGTAACTGCGTAAAAACCGGCGATCTGCGGCAAAAAGGTAATATCGGGCATTCCCTCTCCGCGCTCCCATTTTGAAACCGCTTGAACTGTTACTCCAAGAAAATCTGCTAATTCTTCTTGTGTGTTACCTCTGCTAACACGTAATTCTTTCAGCACCTTTGTCAATTTGATTTCCATAAGATTACCTCCTAAACTGTAAAGTAAAAGCGCGCTTGTTCAATAATATAATATCATACTACAAAGAAAATAACAAGAAACGCATTGTTTATCTTGAGTTGAGATAATAAACGATTCGTTGATTTACAAAAGAAAAAATCACACAGGCAAATTATTTTATACATTAAATCTTCCTTTTTCCTTGACAAATTATTCTGTTCTGCTATAATTAAATTATACAAAATAAAAGATCGGAGATTTGATCTATGCTTGCAAAAACACCACCTATGGGCTGGAATTCATGGAATACCTTCGGCCCCAATATCAACGAACAGCTTATCATCGAGACCTGTGATGCAATGGTCGAGAAGGGCTACCGCGATGCAGGTTACGAATATATCGTAATTGACGACTGCTGGTGCCTCCGCGAGAGAAATGCTGAGGGCTTCATCGTTCCCGACCCCGAGAAATTCCCCCACGGTATGAAGTATGTTGCTGACTACATTCACTCCAAGGGAATGAAGTTCGGTATGTATTCTGCTGCAGGAATCATGACCTGTGCAGGTTATCCCGGAAGCTACGGCCATGAGTATCAGGATGCTCAGATGTTTGCCGATTGGGGCGTTGACTACCTCAAGTACGACCTCTGCCACTTCCCCGGCTCCGCTGATTGTAAGAATGCTTATCTCACCATGAGCAT
>JAZUBE010000237.1:0-12549 GCA_045638325.1 Eubacteriales bacterium | reverse complement strand
TCTTGCCACTGCGGCAGAGCTTGTACCGGCGGGTGCAGTTCTTCTTGATGTTGGTACCGATCACGGATATCTTCCAGCAAGACTGCTCCTTGACGGAAAAATACCGGAGGCAGGCGCATCCGATATAAATGCCGATCCCTTGTCAAAAGCGGTGAGGACTGCCGAGAAATACGGTGTAAAGGACAGGATGTCCTTTTATCTTTCCGACGGACTTGATCTTGTGCCCGATCTTCACAGATATAACTGTATCAGCATATGCGGAATGGGCGGTGAACTTATCGCACGGATTCTCTCTGATTCCGAATATGTGAAATCCGGTGATGTTACACTTGTACTGCAGCCGATGTCATCTGTGGAGGAACTCTCTGAATATCTTGCTGCAGAGGGATTTCTTATAATCGATGAGCGGATCGTACAGGCACAGGGAAAACTGTACCGTGTTATTTCTGCCGTATATGACGGTACAGCGCGTACATATACCACAGCTGAGCATATTCTCGGACGTATTAACATTGAAAAAGGTACATCGCAGCCTTGCTTTGAGTCGTTTCTTATTAAAAACATTGTTAAATACATGCGTATTTGCGAAGGAAAAAGGATGGGTAGTGTCGACTTCGTGGATGATCACGAGATTCTTTCTGAGCTTTGCAGGATCGCAGATAAAGAAGGGATAAAATATGAAAATACGTGAATTTATAAATGAGATGGACAGACTTTATCCGAGAAATCTTGCGGCTGAGTGGGATATGGACGGACTTCAGTGTTCTGCTGATCCCGAAAAAGATATCCGTCGTGTTCTCGTTGCTCTCGATGCAACAGCAGATACTATCGGTGCGGCAATTGAAGGTGACTACGATCTTCTCATTACACATCATCCCATGATATTCGGTAAGGCGGGAGATATCGTTCCCGAAAGGCTTTACGGTAACAGAATAATAAAGCTCATTACCGCAGGTGTTTCTGCGGCATCCTTCCATACAAGATTTGACGCAGGGGTGGGTGGTGTAAATGACTCACTGGCATCTGTGCTTGGTTTTAGTGAGACCGAGACATTCGGTGATACGGAAATGCCTGACGGCGGAAGGATCGGTGTGCTCGCAGCTCCTATGAGTGTCGAGGAGTTCTGTGCTCTCGTTAAGGAAAAGCTTCATGCTCCGTCTGTAAAGCTTACGGGTAGCGGTGAGGTGAAACGTGTGGCAATGCTCGGCGGTGCGGGAAAGGATTTTGTAATGCCTGCAAAGGCAGCAGGTGCCGATGTGATCGTTACGGGAGAGGTCTCCTATAATGCCGCACTTGATTTTGCGGAGGCAGGGATTGCCGTAATTGAAGCGGGTCATTATTATACGGAATTTCCTGCGTGCCACCGCCTTGCGGAGCTTGTAAAGGACATTACAGGTGCCGAGGCTGAGGTTTATGCTATTGAGCCTCAAAAAACAATATAGTAACTGCAGAGCCGTACTTCACTCAAAGTACGGCTTTTTAAAAATTTTTTCTGAATTTATGCAATCGGGGATTTTTTGAAGTTATATAAGTGAAGGCGAGGTGAGACAATGGAGAAAAAAACGGACGTTATGGATCTTGACAGGTGTATAAGCAAGATCGCACATGATGATCCATTTGCTCTTGAGGAGCTTTACAGAGAATTTTGTGATCCGATATACCGCTTTGCTTTAATGAATGTACGTGATCACAGTATTGCCGAGGATATAACGCAGACCACATTTCTAAGAATAATGGCAGGTGCCGCTACATATAAGCTGGGTACAAATGCAAGAGCATGGATCTTTTCAATTGCAAGAAATGCGTGCATGGATCACCACAAACGAAAGATCCCCGTTGCAGAGGATTTCGATCCCGTATATGCGGCGGACGAGAGTTCCATCGAAGATCTTACCGATTCGATCGCTGTGAAGGAGGTCGTGGCAAAGTTGTCTTCTCTGGAAAAAGAAATACTGTCATTGTACATCTTCGGTGGACTGAAGCAAACCGAGATCGCAAAAATTCTCGGAATATCCTACATCAAGGTGCGTTCCAAGTATGGCTACGCATTAAAAAAACTCAGAAAGGAGCTTCAAGGATATGAAAAATAAAGAAGTTATTGAGATCATACGGGAAAGCTATTCGGAGAGATCTCCGGATGTGCTTCCAAATTTAAGATTCGACCGTGTTGAAAAAATCAAGGTAAAGGAGATCCCCGTCAGAAGAAGGTATATTGCGGTTGCGGCAGTTTATATTGCGGCGTGCGTAGTTATTGTTTGCATATTGCCTTTTATAACGTCGCTGAACAATGACCACGGTATTACTCCGTCGGGAGATATTGGCTCAATATCATCGGATACAAATACTGTCCCTGAATCTACTGAGCAGGAAGATGTGGTCATCTTACCCATAAAGGATCACGATTTCGGCGGTGCCGAATTTAAATTCCTTCATGTCGGTAAAGAGAAGCAGTACGATTACTGGAAAACAAATGTGGCTGATATGTATGCACGTGACATATATCTCGTGCCCGACGACAGTGAAGGCGAGATCATAAGCAGTGCAGTAAGTAAGAGGAATAATACAGTTGAAGAGGAATATAACGTGCGCTTTGTATCTGAGACTGTGGAGGATCTGTCAAAGGAAACCCTTGCACGGATGCAGGCGGGGCAGTGCGATTTCAATGCAATTCTTGATGAGGGCGTTGCATCAAAATGGTATGTGACAGGACTTAAAGGCTATCTCTATGATCTTCGTGAAATGGAGAACATGGATCTGACACAGAGCTACTGGATGTCAAAAGCATCAGAAAGTCTCACCGTGGCAGGCAGACAATTCTTCAGCGGCGGAATGATAACGATGGACGCTGTGGGCCATGCTGAGATCATTTATTACAATAATGATCTTATGAGGGAACTTGGATTTGGGAATAAAACTCCTGCCGATATGGTTGAGATGGGGTCGTGGACCTATGACAGAATGCTTGAAATGGCAGTTCAGGCAGGAAAAGATCTTAACGGCGACGGACATATTACTGTAGATGACAGATGGAACGGACTGTGTGAACAGTACCTTAAAGGTATTATCATAAATTCTTCTACCGCACTACGTTATAACGGAAACGGTGGATATGATCTTGTGCCGTATACTGCCAAAGCTCTCGATGTGTATAACAAATATGCCGATACTGTTGAGTCGATTTACCGTACGGACGATCGTGTGCATCTACCTGTGACAGGTACATATAATGTCTGGAATGATGATTATTGTCTGAGATCAAAATTTGAGAATGGTGATACACTCTTTATGCTGGGTAGCATTGATTATGCACGGGAACTGAGCGGTGTGAAGGGTGGTTACAGTATCGTTCCTGTACCTGTTCTTGAGGAGGGTGACGAATATGTGGCGAGAGGCGATGCCAATTCCAATATGCTGTCAGTACCGATAGATGTGACAGATCCGTACATGACCGGTGCAGTCCTTGATTATATGGCAATTCTCTCGGAGAGGATGCTCTATCCTGCATATATTGAAGAAACTCTCGGAACAAATGTCGCTGATAATGATAAGAATTACGAAATGGCTGATGTAATCAAAGAAAGCGTGAGGTATGATTGGGCGGAATTGTATCTGTGGGGAAGTCAGTACAGTAGCTACGGAGAATATGAAAATATGAGGATGAGGCTTTTTGAGTCCGGACTTTTCCCGGAATGTGTACTTGATGAGAACAAAATCATGCTTCGGGTAGATACGGTGGTCGAAAGACTTGAAAAAGTCGGCAAGTGATCCTTTGTAATATAAAAATAAACGGTATCGGAGAATTAACCTTCGGTGCCGTTTATTTTTGCGAGCAGTACCTATTCAAAAAAATAAAAAAATATGATAAAATAATGTAAAGCTATCGCATTTGTATGTTTTTTGCGGTTATATAAACAGAGCGAGGTGATAGAATGAGTAAATATGAGTGCACCATAGACCTTGACCGTTGTATCAGTAAAATATCAAGGCGTGATCATGCCGCAGTGGAGGAACTTTACAGAGAGTTCTCAGGCGCCATTTACAAATATGCCCTTGTGATCCTCAGTGATACGGGACTTGCCGAGGATGCCATGCAGAATACTTTTCTGAGGATAATGGCAAGTGCCGGTACATATAAGCTCGGTACAAATCCTCGGGCGTGGATATTCAAAATAACGAGAAATGTTTGCATGGACATCCATAACAGCAAGATCCCGTCGGCAGGTGAGATCGAGCCTGAGATATTGTCAGACGAGCATTCTATAAATGATGTATCCGAAGCCATCGCTGTAAGAGAAGCTGTGTCAAGACTTACGGACTGTGAGAGGGAAGTACTGTCTCTTTACCTTTTCGGTGGACTGAAGCAGACCGAGATCGCAAAGATAATGGGACTGTCATATGTGAGAGTGCGCTCTGTTTATGAATGCGCAATAAAAAAACTGAGAAAGGAGTTTTGTGAGTGAGATGAACAAGAAAGAAGTTTTGGAAAAAGTTCTTCGCGGATATGACGTCAAGGTACCGAACGTTTTGCCGAATCTGAGTTTTTCTGAGATAGAGGAGACACCTATGAAAAAAGAATCGCTTAAAAAGAAATACATAATTGCCGCCGCAGTGTATGCTGCTGCATGTCTCGTGATATTGGCAGCCATCCCGTTTATTATAAATACTCTCAAAACGCCTGATAAAGATGGCCCCATAACACCCGGTACCGATGATACATTTCCCGCAAAGGACTTTGGTGGTGAGGAGTTCGTTATACTCGGTGATTACTTTAGTCTCAGCAACTATTTGTTTGATGGATACAAAGCAGACTACGACACTGATCCGAGTGTACTTGATAAGACGATCGCCGAGCGAAACAAGAATGCAGAGAGCAAGTATAACATAAAGATAAAAACAAAAACAGTAGATGATCCTGCCATGGAGGCTGTGATGAGCTATCAGTGCGGTCAGAAGGACTACAGCGTTGTGTGTGACAACGGATACAGTCTCGGAGAGGCGGCACTTGAAGGATACCTTACCGATATCTCTCACGTAAGTGAGATGGATCTGACCAAAAGCTATTGGCTGCCGGGTACGGTGGACGATCTGACTGTTTCCGGAAAACTGTATTTCCTCAGTGGTAAGCTGTCCGTAGCTCCCATAGAAGATGCTGACTTTTTGTATTATAATATGGATATGGCGGAGTCACTCGGTAAGAAGGATCCCTTTGAGATGGCACGTGACGGAGAATGGACCTTTGATGCATTTATGGATTATGTGCTTTCATCGGAAAAAGATCTTGACGGAGACGGTGAGTTTGGAACAAATGACCGATACAGCGGCCTTACTGAGGATGACGTAAAAGAGGTTCTTTCAAACATTCATATTGAAGATAACGGTGACGGTACATACAAATTTGTTCCTTATACCGAAGAAGAATTTGCACTGTACAACAAATACAATAAGGATATAAGGGGTATAAATTATTATCTGTACGACAGTAACAGGAAAGTTTCTGAATCGAGTCCTTATGTTAATAAGGTACGGCTTTTCAGCGACGGAAGATCTATGTTCTTCATGAGTGGGGATACCTATAACTACGATATAGGAGATGATCCATTTGTTATTGCCGATAACATGGGTATCGTACCTTATCCAAAGACAGTCAGTGAGAGTGAATATAAATCTACGGTGCGTATCGGCTCACCTCTTATGGCGATACCTTTGCATTGTAATAATACAGAAATGACGGCTACAGTGCTTGAATATCTTGCGGCATCGTCGGAGAGTACGATTTATCCTGAATATTACAAGAGATATAACGATACAGGAAATAAGGAGCTGAATCAGAAACGTACAGAGATGCTTGACATGATTCTTGATACTGCTTGTTATGAATGGTCTGATGTTTATATGCCGGAAAATGAGATACAATCCATCGCAGGAAATATATATGCATCAGGAAGCTTTGGAAGTGTTGTAAAGAGATATTTTACTAAAATACAAATGGAAGTAGATGCGGTGGTGAAAAAGATAAATTCCGCACCTGCCATGCAGTATGATCTAAGCACCGATGAGGAGGATGTAATATTCGGAACAAAGCCTCTTGTAATGCCGTTCTCCGGTAATATGTCCGAGAGCGATATTGGCAGAAAGACAGAGATCGTGTATGACTATTTGTATGGACTTACTTCTGATAATAAGATATATACCACGCCTGAGCTTACAGCAGTACTGGAAGGTGATCCCACAAGACTTCTTGCGGTGACTTTTATGGCTTTTTCATCGGACGGAAAAGACATTATAGATGCAGATACTCTGAGAGATGCACTTGTCGGAGATAAGGATTACCCCGTTCCGACTTTTGCAAGATCTAAGGATTACAGAAATGCTGTAAGCGGACTCGAAACAGTAATATACATGACCGGTGCGGATTTTGGAAATCTCACACCGCCCGAGGGAATGAGAGTTGTTGCCGGACTTGTGGATTTCCCGGATGAGGGTGGGGCACTTAGCCATATCTTAACGCAGATCTCAAAGGATGAAGAAGTGATCGTATACTTCACCTACGATCATTTTGAGGATGATAACACTGATTCTGCAGATATCCCCGAGGATGAGTGGGAGGCATTTGAACTAAGAGTAAAGCAATATTACGATGATTCCTACCTTGAGGAGTGCAGAAAAGTGCGTGAGGACGGTACTCTTTTAGAGGTACTGAAGAAGTATATATCGATGCATCATGACGGAGTTAATTATAAGATCCATGTAGGAGATTTCAGGATCGTACCCGAGCTTTGCCGTGTTCAGATGAGAGTTGATAAATCCACGTTTGTAAGAATGCAGGATAATCGGTATATCATTGCAAGGATAGTAAAGGCAAAAGATAGATAAAATATGATCGGCAGCTGTACTATGGTGCGGCTGCCGAAAAAATTTTTTCGGAAAAATTATGCAAAATAGCTTTTTGTAGAGTATAATAAGTAGATGGAGGTGATAACATGAAGGATCATCCGAGAGAATTTGACTTTAACACCTGTCTGCAGAGAATATCCGTAAAGGATACAGATGCTCTTGAGGCACTTTATCGTGAGATGAAGGATCCTGTGTACAGATACGCACTGACGCTTCTTCAGGATCACGGACTTGCCGAGGATGCCATGCAGATCACTTTTCTTAAAATAATGGCAAATGCCGATACATATCGCTCGGGAATGACAGGAAAGGCTTGGATAATGGCTATCGTACGGAATACCTGCCATGATCTGAGGCAAAAGAAAACTCCCGTTGCGGAGGATGATGTCATAAACAGTGTAAAGGATGAAAATGTGATAGATGCGCTTACGGATGTGATCGCAGTAAGAGAAGCATTCCGCAAACTCTCACCCGAGGAGAGGGAGATAATGTCTCTTTATATATTCTCGGGACTGAGACAGACTGAGATCGCACAGGTCATGAAAATATCGTATATGAAAGTGCGTTCAAAGTATGGCTATGCGGTGAAAAAACTCAGAAAGGAGCTTGGTCAAGATGAAAAATGATGTTATGTTTAATATGATAAAAGGAAGCTGTACTGCCACAGCTCCGGAGATACTCTCAAAACTCAGCTTTGATGCGGCTGCGGAGTACAAAGACACGGTTCCTGTATCATCTGTAAAAAAGAGTTATATAAAAGCTGCTGTTGTATATGCCGCTGCCTGTCTTGTGATCGCTGTAGCAATTCCGTTTATAATAATGAACGTGAGAGAAAAGGAACCGCCTGTTCCGTCAGCATCCGTGACTGAAAAGAGTATAAATGCCGAGGATATAAACGAGATCTATAACAAGGTCGACTCAAAATCTCTTCCTCAGAAGGTCACCGTTGAGGAAGTAGAGAAGATAATCGAGGCGTCACGTCTTGCTTACGATGATTATGATGTGATCGTCCTCTCAGACGGAACAAAGATCACAACAACTCCGAAGAAGCCCGATATTACCGAAGATGATCTTGAGGGGATGTTTTATGGTGATGAAAGGCTTCTGGAGTATAAAAAATACTTCGATAATATGATGCACGTCATATACGATGCTATATCGGCGAGATTTAGTGAAAATTCAACGCGTATCTTTGAACCCATGGATTATGCAAGTCCCCCTTATGCGAGCTTCTGGGTACTTGATCTTGAAGCTACCGCTTTCACGGATTCTGAAATAATAGAATATCTGATGTTTGAGAATGGTAACGAGAATATCAGATACTTCTGCGATATCATCGCATATGGATTCGGTTCGGGAGAAAAGCATTATTTTGCACACTACACGGAAACTGTTGGTACTGAAACCATGCTTTTCCCTACAAAGGAGGAATATGAGATACTGTGTGCCGAACTACCTCCTGCGGATAATATAAAAGCGTCAGATATAAACCGGTTCTATAATGATGTCGACCCGGATTCTCTGAGCGAGAATGTCACACGTGAGGAAGTGGAGAATATAATTCAGGCGGTACGCCTTGCTTACGATGATTATAGTACTATCGTCCTCTCAGACGGAACAAAGATCACAACAACTTCGAAGAAGCCCGAAATTGAAGTGCCGGAGCTTGAGGTGTGGAGTCTTGAAGATCAGGCTTTCATTGAGTATAAAGAATATTTTGATAATATGTATCGCATTATTTATGATGCAATAAATTCAAGATTCAGTGAAAAATCAACTTTGATATTAGATGTATTGAGTAATCACTTAGAGCATCCGTATCCGAGTTTTTGGATAATGGATCTTGAAACCTCAGGTTATGAGAATGCAGATGAATTCGAAAAGGTTGTAATAGATCCGGAAAGAAACGGGTTGTTCTACTCATATCCTTGCGATATGATATCCTTTATGCTCGAAGAAAATTACTATTTTGCATACTGTGAAAGCGGTACAACTTCAGGACGTGGTGAAATCATGCTGTTTCCTACTGAGGAAGAATATGCACTACTGACGTCAGATGTCACCGAGACTTATGATAACTACAGGCTTGCAATTGAGGATGAGATCCTTGCGGCTGAGAGTGTACGGACAAAGAAAGAGCTATACGGAAAAGGATATTTTGAGGTATACAATGTTGATGCCGTATCAAAGCAAATCGGCAGAGAAGGTGGTGTTGACAGTATATACGTCAACTATTCGGATGGATATAAGCATCAGAATCATATCTATATAAAAGGACATAATTTCTTCGATGGATTTAGCGAAGATGATAAGAGGAGAGTAACGATAGAAATCTGGACCGGCTTTGTTCTTATTGATATAGATGTTATGGTTGAGTTGAATAATCCCATAATTCTTCCCGAAGCTGTGGAAAAGGAACTCAGGTATATACTGAATATCGAAAAAGCATATTCTTCAGAACAAACAATCCCTGCAGACGATATCAGATATCTTGATTCCGATGTTGGATATAAGTTTGCAATCATTGAGCGAGACGGAAAATGCGGCCTTATAAATACCGATGGTGAGATAATTCTTCCTGTAGAGTATAGTTCTATAGATCTGAATTTTCTTGCGCCGAGTGATATGAGACTGCGACTGCAAGCAGTAATTTCAAGTGAAAATGAGTATACGACATATTGGATAGAGGCTGACGGTACCTTAACAGAAAACCTTTACGGAGGTTGGGGAGCAGAAGGCGGAATCGGAATATATTGGATGAACGGAAAACCTATAATGATTGATTTTTTCGAGGGTGAGATAGAGTACTCCGTTGACAGATATACTTCTGATATGGGATATAAATGGTCGTACGCTGTAGCATCAGGTAAACAGTCTGATATTATTCCGATACGTGAGATAAAGGGGTATACCGAAGATCAAGGGTGGTATTACGTAGATGATGAAAATCTGGTGTCAAACAAATACGCGCTGTACAATTTCAGAACGAAGGAGCTTATCACCGATTTCATATTTGATGATTGTTCGAACGAGAAATTTGTAGAAGGTATTCTCCCCGTAAAGAAAGACGGAAAATGGGGATACGTGAATGAATCCGGTGAGATGATAACGGATTTCATCTACGATGCTTCCGAAACAAAAGAATATTATGGTAACATAATCGAAACTATGTACTACACTCAGAGCGGATATACCATAGTCAGACAGGGAGATCTTTTCGGACTTATGGATAAGAACGGGGAATTTGTACTCGACATAAAATATGACGATATTTCCCAGGTGAATCCTGATGGATATGTGTGGGTGAAAAACGGCAGTAATTGGACTGTGATTAAAATCTCATAATAAGCAATACAGAAAACGTCACCTTTGCGTAAAGGTGACGTTGTTCTTACTATTTACATACATAAAGTGTCAGATCCCATTCGGGGATGCACATGGGACGCCTGAGATAGTATTTTCCGTTGGGGTAGAATTTGCGGATGTACAGGGGAAGCTCAAATAAATCTCCCGTTCTGTGATAAAGTGAAACAGAGAGGGCAGGGTGCTTCTTCAAGGTATCGGTTGCACCGAGAAGTGACGCCATCTCAAAGCCCTCTGTGTCGAGCTTCAGAAAATCTATTTTTCCGTCAAGCTGTTCTCTTACTATATCATCCACGGAGAGGGCAGAGGTGTGTATTTCCTTAGCTCTTTTGGGGCTTCCGGGAATTGCCGCATCGGGAGCAGAACCACGGCTCCCCGACGATACGAATACTCTTTCACCCGAAGATTCATCAAGCATGGCACAAACGGGAATTATCTTTGAATCCCCACGTGATTCAGCCATAATTGAGAGCTTCTTGTGACTTCGCGGATCGGGTTCTACCGCTATAAGGTGTTCCATGCTCGGGAATACCTCACAGAAGAGCTCAGCAGTGTCTCCTTTGAACGCTCCTCCGTCGATGGCACTGTGAATGCGCCCCACATCAACAACGCTCCTGAGCGATTCTGAGGGGCTTTCCGTGCGCATGAGAAATTCCATCTTACCTGTGAGCCTGTGAGCGACCATTTCATCAAAGAGAAGAAGTGACTCCTCGTCTGCGAGAATAGACCGAACTTCATGGAGCTTTGCTCTGTGTTTGGTATAGTATTCATCGTTGAAAAGTTCACCCATGAGATCCTCACAGAAAAGAGGTACTTCGGGAATGTACAGATCATGACGTTCATCAAGGAGACGGAGAAATTCAATTACATCGGGAAGAGTTGTACCGAAAGCGGCAAGTATGATTATGTCATCTCCGAACTGTTCACGGATACTGCTGTATGAACGAACGGGAAAATCACGAAATGTACGTGATCTCACAAATCCGTCACTGGCAAAAATACCGCTTATCTTTACACCAATATGATCGAGAATGTCAATGATCTTATCGGCACCATTTCCCGTACCGTAAATGAATACAGGTTTGCTTTTTTCCGAAAGTGTGTACCAAAAACTTTTATGCATTTTCTGCTCCTATTGATTTATGGGGAATTTTGTGATAAACTAATGTTACCACTAATCGAAAGGATGAATTATAATGGATTGTCTTTTTTGTAAAATAATCGCAGGGGAGATCCCCTCCGCAAAGGTTTACGAGGATGAGAACATCTTCGCATTCAACGATATCGCACCTGAGGCACCTGTTCACGTGCTCATTGTGCCTAAAGCTCACATCTGCTGTGCAAATGCAATAACCGAGGAGAATAGTGCATATGTTGCACGTATCTTCGAGAAGATCCCCGAGATCGCAAAGATCTGCGGACTTGAGAATGGCTACCGCATTATCAACAACTGTGGTGAGGACGGCGGTCAGAGCGTGATGCATCTGCACTTCCATCTTATCGGAGGAGCGAAGCTGCCTCTGCACGTTTATAATACCGAGCCGAAGCCTGAAGTATAATTTATATTCTATAAAGATACCCGCCATGTGGCGGGTATTTTTTATTTTAGTTCATAAACTCGCTGTAGATAGCGTTAAGTGCATTGATGTAATCAGCCTCGTCAACACCGATGATGATGTTGAGCTCGGATGAACCCTGGTCGATCATACGAACTTTGATACCCGCATTTGCGAGAGCACCGAATACCTTTGCAGCAGAACCTGCGGATTTGATCATACCGCGTCCTACAACGGCTACAAGAGCAAGACCGTCCTCAACTGTGATACTGTCGGGATTAACTTCCTTTTTGATCTCATCGATCACGCGATCTCTGATATTCTCAATATCCTTAGTGCTTGCTACAACACACATGGTATCGATACCGGAAGGGAGATGCTCGAAGCAGATGCCCTCACGCTCAAGAACTTCAAGAACACGTCTGCCAAAGCCAACCTCGGCATTCATCATATCCTTCTCAATATTGATGTGAGAGAAGCCCTTCTTTCCTGCAATACCTGTAATCTTGCGTGTATCTGCAGAATCATTTGCCTCTGCAACGATCATGGTACCTGCGTCCTCAGGTCTGTTGGTGTTCTTGATGTTGATCGGGATACCTGCAAAGCGAACAGGGAAAATAGCATCCTCGTGAAGTACACCTGCACCCATGTAGGAAAGCTCACGAAGCTCACGGTATGTGATAACATCGATAGTCTCGGGATCCTTTACGATTCTGGGGTCAGCCATCATGAATCC